>NZ_JASPJI010000009.1:0-100167 GCF_030232285.1 Corynebacterium sp. MSK047
CAACCTCGGCATCCAAAAAGGCTGGATCAAATAACCGCAACACGCCCGGAAAAGACACACTTTTCTTTACTTAACCCGACAAAGCAAAAATCCCGAGAGCTGCATTTACTGCAGTTCCTCGGGATTTATCTTGTGTCCGGAGGGGGACTTGAACCCCCACGCCCGTTAATAGGGCACTAGCACCTCAAGCTAGCGCGTCTGCCATTCCGCCACCCGGACCAGGTAGGAAGCACTTCCGTGCTGACCTGTGATACTGTATCCCGACTACATAATGAAACACAAATTGGCAGGTCAGAGGGGCATTAGCGCGCCAAACCTGGGTGTAATTACATCAGCGGTGTTAGCCCCGCATCCGCCTTGGATTCGCACTGAGAATCAGGCCCTGCAGATAGGGAGTCTTGTGAAGTCCCTGCAGCGCGCTCATAAAGTAGGCACACTGGTAGTTATGACTACGAATTCCAACGACACTACAAACGACACTGCAAATGCTCCGGTTTTCCCGGGACCAGATCCGTACGCACCGCTGAAGGATTTGCCAACCTTCGAGCTGTCCTCGCCAGATATCAAGGACGGCGAGAAGATTGCGGATGAATTCCGCGCTCCCTCGAATGTTTCCCCACAACTGGATTGGGCAAATCTGCCGGAGGGCACTAAGTCCATTGCCGTGACCTGCTTCGATCCGGATGCTCCGACCGCTTCGGGCTTCTGGCACTGGGCTGTCTTCAACATTCCAGCGACCGAAAAGGGTCTGCCACAGGGAGCTGGCTCCGAAGACGGCTCTAAGCTGCCAGAAGGAGCTATCCAGCTTGTCGGCGACTCGGGCATGCGTGGTCACTACGGAGCTAACCCACCAGCGCAGCATGCCCCACACCGTTACATGTATGCGGTGCATGCGGTCGACGTCGAGAAGCTTGAAGTTCCGGAAGATGCGACGCCGACCGTGCTTGGCTTCAACCTGTACTTCCACTCGATTGCGCGTGCCATTATCACGCCGTGGTGGGAGAACGTCGGGGAGTAGGGATACGGCGCCCACACGGGCAACTCAACCGACCGGGCACGCTACTCATACAGAAAACCCCGGGGCCAGCGCCTTCATGGCCGCAGGACCCGGGGTCACGTGTTTATTTTTGGGTTAGGAAGCCTCAACCGCTTTTCAGCAGTTAACCACGCCACGGCAGACCACAGCCGACAGCCTCCGAAATGGAATAGAAGCCCTGAGCTCGAATCTGGCGAGCCAACCCTTGGTGGATGTCACGAATCCAGTCTGGACCACCATAGATCAACGGTGTGTAGCCCTGCAGCAGGGAAGCGCCGTTGGCAATCCGCTCCCACGCCTGCTCAGCAGTTTCAATGCCGCCGACGCTGATGAGAACTAGTTTGTCTCCGACGCGCTCGTGCAGCAGCTTCAGCACCTCTAGTGACCGAGCTGCCACAGGAGCACCCGAGACTCCACCGGCTCCCATTTCCGCGACCTCATCCGCGGGCGTACGCAGGCCCTCGCGAGAAATGGTGGTGTTGGTAGCCACAATGCCTGCCAGCCCAAGGTCAACAGCCAGGTCAGCAACAGCGATGACATCATCGTCGGAAAGATCAGGAGCAATCTTGACCAGCACCGGCGAGTCGGTCTCCTCAGTCACCGCTGCCAGAATCGGGCGCAGTGACTCCACTGCCTGAAGGTCGCGCAGACCCGGCGTGTTCGGTGAGGAGACGTTAACAACAACGTAGTCCGCCAAGCCGCCGAGCTGGCTAGCCGATTCTCGATAGTCATCGACGGCCTCTTCCAGCGGAGTCACCTTGGTCTTACCAATGTTGATACCGATGACGTCGTCACTGCGACGCGCCCGCAAGTTCTCCGCTACAGCAGCGGCGCCGGGGTTGTTGAAACCCATGCGGTTCAAAATGGCGCGATCTTCCTTCAGACGGAACAGACGCGGGCGATCGTTGCCCGGCTGCGGCTTGGCAGTCACAGTTCCCAGTTCCGCGTAGCCAAAACCAATTGGCCCCCAGCAATCCGGGGCAATAGCAGCCTTGTCGAAGCCCGCGGCGAGCCCCAGCGGACGCGGGAAGTCCACACCGAACACGGTTTGACGCAGCACAGCATCGTCAACAACGAGTAGCTTGCTCACCGCCCGCTGTAGACTCTCCGACTTCTGCAGCCCCTTCAGGGTCTTCGAGATGGCCTCGTGAATCTGCTCCGGTGGGACCTGGAACATTGCCTTTAGCGCGAGTTGATAGGACTTGGCGCGAAGTTTCGAAGGCATCTACTTAGTCTCTCCCTCGGAGTCGTCTGCTCCCTTGGTGTCACCTGCACCGGTCGGTAGTTTATCGGCTGGTTCCCGAACCGACATCTCCTCACGGATCTTCTCTGCATCCTGCTTGAAATCAGCAATTGCCTTATCGACGTCCGCGGAGTCAAAAATCTGGGCCCCGTCACCGGTAGCCGAGAAGACGCCAATCTGGCCATCCTCGGTGGCAACAATCGACTGTGGATCTGCAACCGTGTTGATGTCCGCGACCTTGACTGGGGTACCCGAGCTGATGTCGTAGCCCGTGAGCTTGTTCACCTTCGTCGAAGTCACCCAGACAATTCCGCGCGATTCATCGACCGCTACCGCCCACGGAGCCTCCGGGGCCGGAGCTGCCTGGTGGAGGCGAATGACGTCAGTAGCAGTGTAAATAAGAAGCTGGTTGCCCTTGGTGTCTGCGGCAGCAATGACATGATCACCGGAAGCTACCTTGCCGACGCCGATGCCCGCACGCAGCGCAGAGCCAGCGCGGGACTCATCGAGCTTGAGCTCATGCACCGAAGTCTCCGGACGGTTGACCTCTAACAGCTTGACGTCCGCGTCATTGTCCGCTTTGGGAATCTCAACGAGCTGCGACCCGTTATTGGCAGCCTTGAAGTCACTGGCCAACTCGCCATCAGCGCCGAACACATCGACGACATTGCTATCCGCATGGGCACCGATGATGCGGCCGCCTTCCAGGCCAACTGCGGCGGAGTAGTTGGTGCCACGGCCGACAACGGCCGTTTCCGTAGCCTGGTCAGTAATGACGTGGATGCCATCTTCACACGGCAGCAGAGCGTTAGGGCCGCCCGGCGCGAGCTCACCACACTTCGCGTCCAGCTTCATTGATCGCTCAATTGGGTTATTCAGCGGACCGGCAAAGATCTTGTCCCCGGCCTTCAGGACAACTCGGTCGCCGACAAGCACGGCATCAGTAACGCCCTCATCAATCTTCTTGGCCTTCCCGATAGCAGTATCGGGAGCAGCGGGTGAAGCGGCCGGCACTGGCGTGGCGTTGCCCATTCCGGCATCGATGTCTCCTTCCACATCGGAGGAGCACCCTGCCAGGACCACTGCGCTAGCGGAAAGCCCCGCTAGAAGGGAGGTTATGACACGTCGACGACTGTTTTCACTCACGCTATAGAAACTACCACCCCGGCCTGATTACTTTGTGGACGCCTCCAGCCGTGGGAAGTTCTCGCATTCGTTGCGCCTTATAAGCCTTTATAAGAATGCGGTTACTGATTACAGCGTGACGTCGTCAAGCGCGTTGCAAATCTGCGGTGGCAGCGTGAGTTGTTCGGCGGTGAGGTTTTCGCGTAGCTGAGCGCGGTCTCGAGCGCCAACGAGAATCGAGGTGACGCCCGGCCGATCGCGTGCCCAGGAAATCGCTGCGACGGCAGCACTGACGCCGAGCCCCTTGGCTGCGGTGGTCAGCGCGCCTGCAACCGTGACGCCGCGTGTGTCGAGATAGTCCTGTACCTCTGCGTCGGCGTGTTCGGAAGCAGCGCGGGAGTCCTCGGGAATGATGTGCTGGTATTTGGCGGTCAAAACACCTTGGGCCAGTGGGGCGCCACCGATAAAGCCGAGCCCCAAATGCTCACAGGCGGGCAGCAGTTCTGCCTCAGGGCTTCGCTGGAGCAGCGAGTACTCATGCTGTGCGAACACCGGAGCGATTCGATCCGCGGCGGCATGCGTCACCGCTGCCTGCCATCCGCTGTATCCACGCAGTCCGGCGTAACGTACTTTCCCCGTGCGCACAGCCCATTCCAGGGTGTCGGCGACCTCTTCCGGTGGGGTCAGCCCATCCCAGTAGCCGGGCGACCACAGATCAATGTGTTCGACGCCGAGGCGTCCGAGCGTATCGTCGAGGTCCTTTTGCAGTGTCTTACGCGAGCAGTCCACGCGCCTGCCGACGGGCCGCTCGGGGTGTATGCCAGATGCGACCGAGAGAACCAATTCATCGGCGACACCGCGCTTTGCGATGACTGCACCCAGCATGTCGGCAACAGTGTCGCCGCCGTGGAGTGGGGAAGCGTCGACAAGGTTGCCTCCGGCGTCGAGGAAGTCCGTCAGGATGCGTCCGGCCTCGTCTTGCCTGGTACCCGCACCCCAGGTGGCCGTACCCAGCCCCAAGGCGGAGACGCGTAAACCGCTGTTGCCCAGAATTCGTTGTTGCACGATTTTTACTTTAGGACACCCGTGTGCGGTCGCGGGAAAAGTTCCGCGGGAGAGGTCTCGCTATCGCCGCACCGAAACCTCGCTATAGCCACAACACAAACCGGACGAGTAGCCTATACACCCGTGACTATCATGACGACACTAAGCGCCTCAGCGGATACCGCTGCCGATACCGCCGGCACCGGCATGACCTGGGCGCAGACGATCATCCTGTCCGTAGTGCAAGGTCTGACGGAATTTCTCCCGGTGAGTTCCTCGGGGCACCTTCGGATTGTCTCCGAGCTGCTGTGGGGCCAGGACGCCGGTGCATCCTTCACCGCTGTGGTGCAGCTTGGCACCGAATTGGCTGTGTTGGTGTTCTTCGCCAAGGACATCTGGCAGATCCTCACTGGCTGGTTTGCCGGTCTGTTCAATAAGGAAGCCCGCGGTTTCAACTACCGCATGGGTTGGATGGTGATTGTCGGTACGCTGCCGATTGCCATCATCGGTGTGCTGGGGAAGGACCTCATCCGCGATAACCTGCGCAATCTCTGGATTACAGCCGCTGTGTTGGTGCTTTTCTCCTTTGTCTTTATCGCCGCAGAGAAGTTCGGCCGTCGTGAGCGCAACTATGAAGAGCTGACCATGCGAGATGCCATCGTCATGGGTTTCGCGCAGTGCCTGGCGCTCATTCCGGGTGTGTCGCGCTCGGGCGGTACGGTGTCTGCCGGCCTGTTCTTGCACTTGGACCGAGAGGTTGCAACGCGCTTTTCCTTCCTGCTGGCTATCCCCGCTGTTTTCGCTGCTGGAATTTTTTCGCTTCCAGACGCGTTTGACCCTGCGGCGGGACAGGCCGCTAGTGGTGCGCAATTGGCCATCGGTACGCTGATTGCCTTCGTCGTCGGCTATGCGTCTATCGCATGGCTGCTGAAGTTTGTGTCGAACCACTCCTTCGCTTGGTTCGCCGCGTACCGCATCCCGGTCGGTTTGATTGTTATGGTGTTGCTCGGCTTCGGCACGATCAACGCTGTTTAGTGAGGTAGTGAGTATTTAATGCATTCGTGGCCCCAACCACAGGTTCCCAGTCTCGGCGATGCGCGTTTCGATGTGTTCAACCGCGCCAGCAATACAGGTAAGGCGCATTCGCTTGACGACGAAAACTCAACATCGGTACCCCTACGCCTCTACGACACCGCGGATCAGAAGGTCTCCCAGGTGGAAGCGGGACCGGAGGCGACCATGTACGTGTGTGGCATCACACCCTATGACGCCACGCACCTGGGGCACGCAGCAACCTACCTCACCTTTGATCTGATTTACCGTCAGCTGCTGGACAATGGACACTCGGTGCATTACGTGCAGAACATCACCGATGTCGATGACCCGTTGTTCGAACGTGCGGAGCGCGATGGGGTGGACTGGCGCGAGCTGGGCACCTCGCAGATTGATTTGTTTCGCTCGGATATGGAAAACCTGTCGGTGATTCCACCGCGCGACTATATCGGCGCCATTGAGTCCGTGGGCGAGGTCGTGGAAATGGTCGAGAAGCTGCTGGAGAATGGCTCGGCCTACCAGCTCACCGATGACGAGTACCCGGATGTGTACTTCCGCAAGAGTGCCACTGAGAACTTTGGTTACGAGTCCAATTACTCGGCAGAGCAGATGGCGGAGTTCTTTGCGGAGCGCGGTGGCGACCCGGATCGCCCGGGCAAGGAGGACCCACTGGACGCGCTGGTGTGGCGTGCCGCTCGCCCCGGGGAGCCAAGCTGGGAGGCTCCTTTTGGTGCGGGCCGGCCGGGTTGGCACATTGAGTGCTCGGCGATTGCCACCAACCGCTTGGGTAAGAGCTTCGACATTCAGGGCGGTGGCTCGGATCTCGCGTTCCCGCACCACGAGTTCTCGGCGGCTCACGCTGAAGCCGCTACTGGCTGTGCACGTATGGCGCGCCATTATGTTCACGCTGGCATGATTGCGCTCGATGGCGTGAAGATGTCCAAGTCGCTGGGTAACCTGGTGTTTGTCTCCAAGCTGGTGGCCGCCGGCGTCGACCCGAGTGCTATTCGTATTGGCGTGTTCGCCAGCCATTACCGCTCTGATCGCGATTGGTCGGACGAGGTGCTGGAGGCGGCCAAGGCACGTCACGAGGCCTGGCGTGCGGCTTGCACAGCTACAAAGACTGCCACCGATGAGAAGGCTGTGAGCGCAGCAGCGGCACTGGTTGCCGATGTGCGCGCAAGCCTGGCCAATGACCTGGATACGCCGGCTGCTCTGGCCGCTATCGATGCCTGGGCTGCGGAGTGGTCCTCGGATACCAGCAACAAGGCAGATGCTGGCACAGTAACCGGCGCAGCGGGTGCCGGAGAATTCGTTGCCGCCGCGCTGGACGCGCTGCTTGGCGTTAAAATTTGAGCATGAGCAACTCAGATCTGTCTGCTGTCGAAGTAACGCAAGAGAACATCGATAAGCTAGTTGCCGATTTGCGCATGTTTGCCACCGGCAGCTACCTGCAGCCCGAGGAACGCGAGTTCTGGGAGCCACTTTTTGACGAATCGGTAGCCGACCAGGTCGGGGAAGCCCTCCGTGAGGCCGCCGCTGGTATCGATCAGGCGGCGGAACTGGCCGTCGATAAGCGAGAAGAAGCCGCAACGCAGGCGGTAGAGAACTGCCTACAGCGCGTGACTGCGATTGAGCATGAGCACGGTGGCTCGATTTTTGATGAGGAGCTCGACGAGATTCTCGCGATTATCAATTCCGCAACGAAGGCTGTCGGTTTGGACCTGCCTGCGGTGAAGGCGGAAAGCTACTTTGAGATCGAATAACCAGCCCGATTAACGGCGCGGTTATGAAAGTAGACTAAGGTGTCTATTCATGACTGATCGCCACTCTTCCGAGTTCCTCACCGCACTGCACAGCCGTGTACTCATTGGCGATGGCGCCATGGGTACCCAGCTGCAGTCTTTTGACCTCGACGTTGACGCGGACTTCCTCGGCTACGAGGGCTGTAATGAGATTCTCAATGACACTCGTCCCGACATCATCGAGACGATTCACCGGCGTTATTTCGAGGCCGGCGCCGACCTGGTGGAAACCAATACCTTCGGCTGCAACTTCCCGAACCTCGCGGATTACGACATTGAAGACCGTATCCAGGAGCTAGCGCACAAGGGCACCGCAATCGCCCGCAAGGTCGCTGACGAAATGGGGCCGGGGCGCGAGGGTATGCGACGCTTTGTCCTCGGTTCGCTGGGCCCGGGCACGAAGCTGCCATCGTTGGGGCACGCTCCGTACGCTCAGCTTCGCGACGCATACACGGAGGCCGGACTCGGCATGATTTCCGGTGGCGCGGATGCGTTTTTGATTGAGACCTGTCAGGACTTGCTGCAGGTAAAGGCGGCCGTCAACGGTGTCAAGGCCGCCATGCGACAGGCTGACAAAAAGATTCCGATCGTCGTCCACGTGACCGTCGAGACCACAGGCACCATGCTGATGGGCTCGGAGATTGGTGCAGCCCTGGCAGCGCTGCAGCCGCTGGGGATCGACATGATTGGTCTGAACTGTGCAACGGGTCCGGACGAGATGAGCGAGCACCTGCGCTACCTGTCCAACTTCGCCTCCATTCCTGTATCGGTGATGCCGAATGCGGGCCTGCCAGTGCTGGGTAAGAACGGTGCGACCTACCCGCTGACCGCACCAGAGCTAGCCACAGCGCTGCGCGGCTTTGTTGAAGAGTTTGGCCTGGCGATGGTCGGTGGCTGCTGTGGTACCACACCGGAGCATGTTTCCGCTGTGCGCGATGCTATTACCGGTGCAGGCGCCTACGCCGAGCAGGGCCCTGCTGTTCAGGCAGCACGCCCATCGACGGATCCGAATGCAAAGCCAATCGATGAGGTCGCTTCTCTGTACTCGGCAACCCCGCTGACGCAGACAACCGGCATCACCATGATTGGTGAGCGCACCAACGCCAACGGTTCCAAGGCTTTCCGCGAGGCCATGCTGGCCGGCGACTGGGAGAAGTGCCTAAACACCGCCCGCGGTCAGGTCACCGATGGCGCACACATGATCGACCTGTGTGTGGACTACGTGGGGCGCGACGGTCGCGATGACATGGCAACCCTGGCATCGCAGATCGCCACCTCGGTGACGTTGCCGGTCATGCTGGACTCCACGGAACCGGAAGTTTTGAAGACTGGCCTGGAGCACCTCGGTGGTCGCTGCGCGGTCAACTCTGTGAACTTTGAAGACGGCGATGGCCCGGACTCGCGCTACCAGCGCATTATGCGCCAGGTTGTTGAGCACGGTGCTGCCGTGGTCGCTTTGACTATCGACGAAGAAGGTCAGGCGCGTACAAAGGACAAGAAGATTGAGATTGCCGAGCGTCTCATCGCCGACATCACCGGCACGTGGGGACTGCGCGAGCAGGACATTATTGTCGACTGTCTGACTTTCCCGATTTCCACTGGCCAGGAGGAAACTCGCCGCGACGGCATCGAAACCATCGAAGCCATCCGCGAACTTAAGCGTCGCCACCCGAACGTGCACACCACGCTCGGTCTGTCCAACATTTCCTTCGGTCTGAACCCGGCGGCTCGCCAGGTACTCAACTCGGTGTTCCTCAACGAGTGCATCGAGGCCGGTCTGGACTCCGCCATTGCCCACAGCTCCAAGATCTTGCCGATGAACAAGATCGACGACAAGCAGCGCGAAGTCGCTCTCGATATGGTGTACGACCGCCGTCGTGAAGCGGGGCACCCCGACGGGGAGTATGACCCACTGCAGGTATTCATGGAGCTCTTCGAAGGAGTCTCCGCCGCTGACGCGAAGGACGCCCGGGCCGAAAAGCTCGCCGCCATGCCGCTGTTCGACCGCCTGGCGCAGCGCATCATCGACGGTGAGCGCACGGGTATCGAGGCTGACCTCGATGAGGGCATGAAGGAAAAGGAACCGCTGGCGATTGTCAACGAGGACCTGCTGCGTGGCATGCAGACCGTTGGTGACCTGTTCGGTTCCGGCCAGATGCAGCTGCCATTCGTGCTGCAGTCGGCCGAGACGATGAAGGCCGCGGTGGGCTACCTCGAGGGCTTTATGGATGCCGAGGATGCCACGGGCTCCAAGGGCTCGATTGTGCTGGCCACGGTGAAGGGCGATGTCCACGACATCGGCAAGAACCTGGTGGAGATTATTCTTTCCAACAACGGCTACACCGTGCATAACCTGGGCATTAAGCAGCCAATCGCTACGATTCTGTCCGCCGCCAAGGAACTGGATGTCGACGCCATCGGCATGTCCGGCCTGCTGGTGAAGTCCACTGTGGTGATGAAGGACAACCTGCTGGAGATCAACTCCGCCGGCGATGCCACCCGCTTCCCAGTACTGCTCGGCGGCGCCGCGCTGACGCGTAGCTACGTGGAAGACGACCTGTCCGAGCTCTACCACGGCGATGTCTACTACGGCAGGGATGCCTTCGAAGGACTGCGCATCATGGACGAGCTGATGGCAGCTAAGAAGGGCCTCGGCCCAGACGAGAATTCGCCAGAGGCCATTGCTGCCCGCGAGAAGAAGGAAGCTCGCCGCGCCCGCCGTGAGCGCTCCAAGCGCATCGCCGCGCAGCGCGCCGCCAAGGCTGCTGCTGAAGCCCCCGAGGTGCCGGAGCGTTCCGATGTCGCCGCTGATGTCCCCGTTGCGACACCGCCGTTCTGGGGAACCCGCATTGTCAAGGGCCTGCCCCTCGACGACTACCTGACCACCCTCGACGAACGCGCTCTGTTCATGGGGCAGTGGGGACTGCGCGGCACCCGCGGCGACGAGGGGCCGAGTTACGAGGAACTGGTCGAATCCGATGGTCGTCCACGCCTGCGCGCATGGCTGCAGCGCCTGCGCGCCGAGAACATCCTCCAGCATGCGGCTGTCGTCTATGGCTACTTCCCAGCAGTTTCTGAGGGCGATACCGTACACGTACTGCCGCTACCTGCGGAAGGGGAGCAGCCCGACCCCGCGGCAGAGCCAGTGGTGTCCTGGACCTTCCCGCGCCAGCAGCGTGGTCGCTTCCTATGCATTGCTGACTTCATTCGCTCGCGCGAAGATGCCATCGCCGCAGGACAGACCGACGTCATGCCGTTCCAGCTGGTGACCATGGGACAGCCCATCGCTGACTTCGCCAACGATATTTACGCCAAGAACGAATACCGCGACTACCTGGAGGTTCACGGTATCGGCGTGCAGCTCACCGAGGCGCTGGCCGAGTACTGGCACCAGCGCATTCGCTCCGAGCTCGCGTTCTCCGACGGCACAAGTGTTGGCGCGGAAGACTCCGACGATACCCAGGACTTCTTTGACCTGAAGTACCGCGGCGCTCGTTACTCCTTCGGCTATGGTTCCTGTCCGGATCTGACCTTCCGTCAGGGCATGATTGACCTGCTGCAGCCGGAGCGCATCGGCGTGGAGCTCTCTGAGGAGCTCCAGCTGCACCCAGAGCAGTCCACCGATGCGTTCGTGCTCTACCACCCGGAAGCGAAGTACTTTAACGTGTAGCTTCGCGTTATCCCTGCGGTCGCACCAGCAAGGTCTGCATGCTGCGGCCGATGGGGCCGTGCACATCGTAGAGCTCGCCCGCGGTCATGCCGATTCCGTCCGGCCCAATGGAACCGCGGGCGGCGATGCCCACCCAGCCGCCGTCTTCCGACTGCAACTCCGATTCCGCCGACTTCTCCGAGGCGCCGAGCTGGGGGAGTCGGTGCAGGTGAACCACTAAGTCGGTATTCATAAACGCCCACTGGTGCGGGCTCAGCGTGGCCCCGATACCGTTGGCGGTATCAGCTACCTGCATGACTCGCTCCACCGCAGTCGGCTCCTCCCCGAGCACGATTGGGTACTGCGCGCGAACCCAGTGAATTTGCGTCTCGGCCAGCTCTTCCGTCGCGCCGGCGCGGGCTTCAATTGATTCGATGTAGCCGCCACTCCAATCGTCGGTAAGCGGAATGTACTCGGCGCTGCATTCCTCGGGCCCGGGCACCTGCTTGTCGAATGCACGCTCAATATCCCGCGTATCCGCAGTGGCCATCATCCATGCGGACGCGGTGGCAACTGGTCGCCAGGCACCCTTGACGTCGGCAAGCAATTCGGCTTCGACCTTGGCGATCTGCCGCCCCGGGCGCGAGACCCATGAGCGCGCGCGGAGCTCCGTGTAGGGTACAGCCGACAACAGATCCACGGCGATGCGAGTAATACGCATTCCCTCGCTTTCCAGACGCCGGCGCTCCAACATACGTGTCAGCAGCGCCGACGGCGGCGCACCGTGTTGAAACGGCCCCCACGCCCCGTAAGTGAAGCTGGTGGGCATGAAGCGCTCGTAGCTGAGCTCGCCTTCGGCGACCGCGCCTAACGGAATAAAGTATGCCTCGGGCTGGTCGATTGCCTGGGCGAGCGAATCTTCAGTGGTTGTCATAGCGAGTCGATGCCTTTCATTCGCGCGGGACACGTTCATGCGGTGGTTTCATGTAACACCGCAATATACTTTCCTTCCTGAAACTCTAAACCTTTATCCGACGGTTTTGCTGACATAATCGCTAAAAGCTTGCGTGCCTGGCATAGTCGCATGGTGTGAAAGCAATTTTGTGGGACATGGACGGCAGCCTCATCAACACGGAACCTCTGTGGGAGATTGCCACGTACGACCTCTCGGAATTCGTAGGCCGTCGCCTGACTCCGGAGTTGCGCATGCAGTGCGTCGGCAACACGCTCTGGGACACGCTGTCGATTTGTGCTGATCATGCGGGACGCACGCTTGACGACGAGCTGTTTGCCTCGGGCTCCCAATTCGTCGAAGGTCGCTTCACAGAATTGGTTCTAGAACATGGGGTGGAGTGGCGCCCGGGTGTGCCGGAGATTTTGGACCAGGCCCGGGCTGCTGACATTCCGGTGGTGTTGGTGACCAATACCCGTCGGCACGTGGCGCAACCCTGCATTGATGTCATGGGGGAGCAGCACTTCGCGGCGACAGTGTGTAGCGATGAGGTGGCCAACGGCAAACCGGCACCGGATCCGTACTTGCGTGGCGCAGAGCTAGCCGGATTTGCGCCAGAGGACTGCCTGGCTATCGAAGATTCCTCAACGGGGGTGCGCTCTGCACTCGCTGCGGGATGCACGGTGGTGTGGAATCCAATGCCGGATGTGAGCGTTTCGCAGGCTGATGTGGGGACGTTAGTACCCCCGGCGCGCTTCATTTCGGGCAATTTGGATACCTCGAATTTGGGCTTATTGCGGGCTGCTTTCGCGGGCGAGTAGACGACATGGAACAATAGACCGGGTGAAGAACTTTGATGACCTGTTTGCAGAGCTGAAGGAAAAAGCACAGTCGCGCCCCGAGGGATCGGGCACAGTCAAGGCGCTGGACGCTGGTGTGCATTTCCAGGGCAAGAAAATTGTCGAAGAGGCCGGTGAGGTCTGGCTTGCAGCTGAGCACGAATCTGACGAAGCCCTCGCAGAGGAGATTTCGCAGCTGTTGTACTGGCTGCAGGTGGTCATGGTCGGTCGCGGGCTGAGCCCCGAGGATGTTTACAAGTACCTGTAGGAGAAATCAACACCATGCTGCGTATTGCCGTGCCCAACAAGGGATCGCTGTCCGAGGCGGCAGTCGAAATCCTGAAGGAAGCTGGCTACCCGGGTCGAGGCGACTCCAAGAGCCTGACCATCCACGACGAAGCCAACGACATTGAGTTTTTCTTCCTCCGCCCGAAGGATATTCCTATCTACGTTGGCAACGGCCATCTGGATTTGGGCATCACCGGCCGCGACCTGGCCGCTGACTCGCTGGCTCCGGTCGATGAGGTTCTGAATCTGGGCTTCGGCGCCTCGACCTTCCGCTACGCCGCTCCGGCCGATGAGGAGTGGACCGTAGAAGCTCTGGAGGGCAAGCGCATTGCCACCTCGTACCCGAATCTGGTGCGCGAGGATCTGAAGGCTCGTGGCATTAACGCCACCGTCATTCGCCTTGATGGTGCAGTGGAGATTTCCATCCGCTTGGGAGTTGCCGACGTGATCGCCGATGTTGTCTCCACCGGTCGTACCCTGCGCAAGCAGGGATTGAAGCCATTCGGCGATGTTTTGGTCAGCTCTGAGGCAGTTGTTGTCGGACGCAAGGGTGTAGAGGTCACCGAGGAGCAGCAGGTGTTCCTGCGTCGCATGACCGGCATTCTGCATGCCAAGACGTACTTGATGATTGACTACAACATCCGTGCGTCCGCGCTGGAAGAGGCATCCAAGCTCACCCCGGGGCTGTCCGGCCCGACCGTGTCGCCGCTGGCTAACGAGGATTGGGTAGCAGTTCGCGCGCTAGTTCCGAAGGCAGAGGCCAACCCGCTCATGGACGCACTGGCAAAGATTGGTGCCGAGGCGATCTTGGCTTCGAATATCCGTATCGCGCGTATTTAGTGGAGACGTGACCTGCTCGAGGGGTGAGGGGGCGTGCCGTCTCAAGTAGGGGCCCATTTCGAGATGGATCCCCATCTCGAGCGGGGAACTGACCAATGCATTTTCACTCCCACCTACGTCGACGTAAGTAGTAGGCTTGGCACTGAGCATGCGCACGGCGTTAGCCGTACTGACATAGTCCCCTTATGCCGGAAAAGCGGCAGTTGCGCCAGCGCTGTAGTTTTGACGGTGTAACCGCAGCGCCACGAATTGTGGTTCATAAGACTGCGCCTACGAGAAGGGATTGCTTCCACATGTCCGCAACACGTACCGAGGTCGACCTGCTTGGCTCTATGGAGGTTCCGGCAGAGGCTTACTACGGCATCCACACCCTGCGCGCAATCGACAACTACCAAATCTCAGCCAAGACCATCAACGACGTGCCCGAATTCATTCGTGGCATGGTGATGGTAAAGAAGGCCACGGCCATTGCCAACCAGCGCGTCCACACGCTGCCCAGCGATGTTGCAGACATCATTGTCGCCGCATGTGATGAAATCCTGGAAAAGGGACGCTGCATGGATCAGTTTCCAATCGATGTCTTCCAGGGTGGCGCTGGCACCAGTCTCAACATGAACACCAACGAGGTCATCGCTAACCTCGCTCTGGAACTGCTCGGTCTGGAAAAGGGCCGATACGACGTCATTCACCCCAACGATGATGTCAACCAGTGCCAGTCAACCAACGATGCCTACCCAACAGGTTTCCGTCTTGCTATCCACATGTCGCTGCTGAGCTTGCAGAAGCACTTCGACTCCCTGGTTGAGGCTCTACACGCCAAGGGTGATGAATTCAACGACATCATCACAATGGGGCGCACGCAGCTGCAGGATGCCGTTCCAATGACCCTGGGACAGGCTTTCCACGCATTTGCCCACAACCTTGAGGAAGAGCAGGAGTCCATCGCAACTGCGTCGGCACGCCTGCTGCAAATCAACCTGGGAGCAACCGCTATCGGTACCGGTGTAAATGCGCCGGCAGGCTACCGCGAGGCCGTGACCCAGGCGCTGCGTGAGGTCAGTGGCTTTAAGGTGACCTCTGCGAAGGACCTAATCGAAGCCACCAGCGATACCGGCGCCTACGTCAGCGTGCATGCATCCCTGAAGCGCGCGGCCATGAAGATTTCCAAGATGTGCAACGACCTGCGCCTGCTGGCATCGGGTCCACGAGCCGGACTGAATGAAATCAACCTTCCGGAGCGCGCCGCTGGGTCTTCGATTATGCCGGCAAAGGTTAACCCGGTAATCCCAGAGGTCGCGAACCAGGCCTGCTTCAAGGTCTTCGGCAACGACGTGACCCTGACCTGGGCAGCCGAGGCTGGCCAGTTGCAGCTAAACGTGATGGAGCCTGTCATCGGCGCATGCCTCTTCGAGTCGATTGAACTGCTGCGCAGTGCTACCGACACTCTGCGCGACAAGTGCATTACCGGCATCACCGCTAACCCGGAAGTTTGCCGCGGCTATGTGGAAAACTCCATCGGTATCGTGACCTACCTGAATCCGGTCATTGGCCACCACGAGGGCGATATGATTGGCAAGGAAGCCGCTCGCACTGGCCGCTCCGTCCGGGACATTGTCCTCGAACGCGGGCTGATGGACGAGAAGGAGCTCAACCAGGTCCTGAGCACCGAGAACCTCATGCACCCGGAATACCGGGGGAAGCGCTACGTGGCAGGGGAGTCTCGCCTCGACGATTTGTCCTAAGCGGCAACAAGTCTAACGAGTGACTTTTCGGAGATACACATGTTAGTTGCCGTCCAAATCTCTATCGTTCTAGCAGCGATCCTCCTTGGCGCGCGTCTTGGTTCAATTGCTATCGGGTTCGCCGGTGGGCTGGGCGTTTTGGCGCTGGGCATCACCGGGGTTCCGGTCACCAAAGACGACATTCCGTTCGATGTCATCGGCATCATTATGTCGGTAATCGCGGCAATTGCCGCTATGCAGAAGGCCGGAGGCATGGACTATCTCGTCCACATTGCCGAACGGTTGCTGCGCAAGAATCCGCGTCACATCACCTACTGGGCCCCGGTTGTCACCTACCTGATGACACTGCTCGCCGGCACCGGCCACACCGCATTTTCCACCCTCCCAGTTATCGCCGAAGTATCCAAGGAGGGAGGCGTTCGCCCGTCCCGCCCGCTGTCCGTGGCGGTCATCGCATCTCAGTTGGCGATTACGGCATCACCCATTTCAGCGGCTGTGGTGCTGATGGCTTCGCTCATGGAACCCCGCGGCGTTGGTTATCTCACACTCCTGGCGATTGTCATTCCTTCGACGTTCCTCGCCATCCTTCCGACCGCCTTTGTCACGAATCACCTAGGCAAAGAGCTTGACGACGATCCGGAGTATCAAAGCCGCTTGGAAAAGGGGTTAGTCTCCAAGCCACGTGGCCAGATGAGCAAATACGTGCCAACCAAGTCGGCCAAGTGGTCCGTGGCGATTTTCCTACTCTCGATTCTCGCGGTGATGGTCTATGCGACCATCAGCACTGAACAGGTCGGCCTCATCGCTGACCCCACGCTCCCACGAAACGAGGCGATCATGTCAATCATGTTGACCGCTGCCACCGTTATCGTGCTGGCCTGCAAGTTGGACGCGGCAACCATTTTGAACACACCGGTGTTCAAATCGGGCATGTCCGCCAGCGTCTGCGTTCTCGGTGTGGCGTGGCTGGGAACCACAATTATCAACCACTACATCGACGACATTAAGGCCGCGTCCGGCAGCCTACTGACCACAATGCCGTGGATGCTGGCAATCGTGCTCTTCTTCGCGGCCGCTTTGCTGTACTCGCAGGCGGCCACGGCAAAGGCCATCATGCCCGCTGCACTCGCGGTGGGAGTTTCTCCCATCACTGCGATTGCTTCCTTTGCAGCGACTTCCGCGCTATTCGTACTGCCTACTTACCCGACGCTTCTTGCCGCGGTGGAGATGGACGACACTGGCACAACCCGAATTGGCAAATACGTGTTTAACCACTCGTTCATCATCCCAGGCATCTTATGTATTGCCCTGTCCGTCGCGTTTGGATTCGCCTTCGGCAGCGCACTGCTGTAGTGGTGGGCTACCTAAAACACCGCATAGAGAAACTGACTAGGTTTATGACAAAATCGAAGCTCTGAATTCCATTCACCTGTCATAAACCTAGTCAGTAACTTTTACTGGCACCGTTACCGCCGACGGTGGCACCCCGCGAAAGCTAAGTTCGCCGCGAGAGCCACCCCATCCGCAGCTTTTACTCAGTGCCGCCATCGCCGACAGCACCCGGCCAACCGGGGTACTCCGGTGTGACCCCGCCATAGGCAGGGCACATCTCCTGGAAAGAACACCACCCGCAGAGCTTGGACTTCTTCGGTACAAAGTCACCGTTTTCACCGTCGCGCACGATCGCCGACCACAAGTCGGCAATCTCCGCTTGGAAGGCCTCTAATTCTGTCGCGTTGGGACTCAGCACCAGATCATCGGCAACCTTCAGGTACATCAACCGCAGCTGTTCCGGGATACGACCGGTGAGCCGCCACCACACCAGCGCGTAAAACCGCATCTGGAAGAGTGCCTCATCCTGGAAGCGAGGAGAGGGCTTCTTGCCCGTCTTGTAGTCGACAATCCGAACCTCACCGGTCGGGGCAATATCGACGCGGTCGATAAAACCACGAAGTGGCACCGACAACGGCACAGTCTGATCTGCATCCGGATCGATAACCAGCTGAACGAATTTTTCCATCTCGGCCGCATCGAAGCCCATGGGGTTTTCCATCATGAAATAGCCCTTGAGCAGGCCGCGGCATTCGACCAGGAAGTCGTAGTAATCATCCTCCGGAACTAGCTCAATCAGTTCCTCGTCCTTTGCACGCATGTCCTCCCAGGTCGGCTTCAGCCGTTTCACCGCTGCGGGGTAAGTGCGTTCTTCACGGGGCCAGGCATGCATCTGTTCGAGCACAGCATGCACCAACGTGCCCTTGACCTGCGCGACAGTCGACGGCTCCGGAATCTTGTCAATCGCACGGAACCGGTACTTCAGCGGGCACTGGCGGTAGTCATTAGCTCTCGACGGCGACAGCGCCAACTTAGAGCGGCGGGAAGGTTGAACTGCTGACTTAGAACTTTGGGCATTGTCGGGCATACTAGCCAGGTTAGAGTACCGCCCGGATTTGGCTGCACCCGACATGACCCGACCCAACCAAACCGAACCAGACCCAACCCGACACAACCCGACCCAACCCGACCCAACCAAACCCCAAAAGGAGCCCACACACCTATGGCATTGAGCGGACCATTCCAAGTCGGCGACCGAGTCCAGCTGACTGACTCGAAGAATCGCCACTTCACCGTCATCCTCGAGGAGGGTGGCAAGTTCTTCACCCATCGCGGCACCATCCTCCACGACGACCTCATCGGCGCCAAGGAAGGCACCACCGTCACCTCCGGCGAAGGCACCGTCTACCTGGCGATGCGTCACTTGCTGGTCGATTACGTCCTGTCCATGCCGCGCGGTGCTGCGGTGATTTACCCGAAGGATGCTGCACAGATCATCGTCGAGGGCGACATCTTCCCAGGTGCGCGCGTGTTGGAGGCCGGCGCTGGCTCCGGCGCGCTCAGCCTCAACCTGCTCCGCGCCATCGGCGCTGACGGGCAGCTTATTTCCTACGAGGTCCGCGAGGATCACATCGAGCACGCGGAACGCAACGTTGTCGACTTCATGGGTCACAAGCCCGACAACTGGGACTTGCGCCTGGGCGATCTCAACGAGGCCTCCGTCGAGTCGCTCGGCGGCCCGGTCGACCGAGTCATTTTGGACATGCTCGCTCCATGGGAATGCCTGGACACCGTCTCGAAGGTGCTTCAGCCTGGCGGCGTGCTCATGGTCTATGTCGCCACCGTTCCGCAGCTAATGAAGGTCATGGAGGGCATCCGCGCGCAGAAGTGCTTCACCGAACCACGCGCCTGGGAATCCCTGGTCCGCGACTGGAATGTTCAGGATCTCTCCGTCCGCCCGGCGCACCGTATGCAGGCACATACCGCATTCCTGGTGTGGGCACGCAGGCTTGCCGACGGCACGGTGCCTCCGCGCCCACAGCGACGAAATCAAAAGAAACTCTAGACCCGCCGCTACGCGCTGGGAGGTGTAGCCGTCGTAAAGCGTGATGCGACACACGGTCTAAATCGACCAAGCAACAACGGCATCTGGCCCTATGGGTAATCTGGGATACATGACAACGCCGTCTGACAAAATCCGTGATCTTGAGCAGAAGAACTACAACCTCGGCATTCGAAATAATCGCCTGGTTGAGCTGTTGCGGGACTCCCGTAACAAGCTAGAGCTACTGCGCCAAGACATGGAGGACATGCTGGAGCCGCCTAGCACGTACGGTATTTTCCTTAAGCCGGGGCCGGAGAAAGGCACCGCAGAGGTTTTTACCGGAAATCGACGGATGCGCCTGCGGGTGCAGCCGGAGATTAATGAGCGGGCGCTTCGGCCGGGCGCACAGGTGCGTCTGAATGAGGGCTCGATAATCGTGGAGGACTGCGGTTATCCGGAAAGCGGCGACATCGCCAATGTTCGTGAGGTGCTGCCGGATCGGGAGCGCATTTTGGCCTCGGATACTCACGGCGAGGAATTCGTGGTGTCTCTGGCGGGGGATCTGTCGCCGAAGCCGGGGGACTCGGTGATGATTGACCGCAAGTCGGGCTATGCGTTTGAGGTCATTCCGAAGTCCGAGGTGGAAAACCTGGTGCTGGAAGAGGTACCGGATGTCACCTACACGGATATCGGTGGTTTGGACAGCCAGATTGAGCAGATTCACGACGCCGTGGAGATGCCGTTCCTGCAGCCAGAACTGTTTGAGCAGTACAACCTGCGTCCGCCGAAGGGTGTGCTGCTCTACGGCCCTCCCGGCAATGGTAAGACGCTGATTGCCAAGGCTGTGGCTAATTCGTTGGCACGCAAGATTGCGCTATCCCGAGGCAAGAGCGAGGCGGAGGCGCAGCGGGCGCAATCGTACTTCTTGAATGTCAAGGGCCCGGAGCTGCTGAACAAGTTCGTGGGTGAGACCGAGCGTCAGATTCGCCTGATTTTTGACCGCGCTCGCGACATTGCCGAGGATGGCAAACCGGTTATTGTCTTCTTCGATGAGATGGACTCGATTTTCCGCACTCGTGGTTCGGGTATCTCCTCGGATATGGAAAACACAGTGGTCCCGCAGCTGCTCAGTGAACTTGACGGTGTGGAGGGGCTGGAAAACGTCATCGTGATTGGTGCCACCAACCGCGAGGAGATGATTGACCCGGCAATTCTGCGCCCGGGACGCCTGGATGTGAAGATCCGCATTGAGCGCCCGAATGAGACTGCGGCGAAGGATATCTTCCGCAAGTACTTGACTCCAGAGCTGCCGTATAACGCAGCCGAGGTGGAAGCGCGCGGTGGGGCGGAGCAGAATGTCGCACACCTCATTGACCAGGTTGTTGAGCGGATGTACGCCAAGACGGAAGAAAACGAGTACGTGCGGATCCGCTATGCCGATGGCACCAGCGAGGTTATGTACTACCGCGATTTCAACTCCGGCGCGATGATTTCCAACATCGTCGACCGTGCGAAGAAGTCCGCCATCAAGTCGGTTATCGCTGGCGGCGAGGCTGGTATTAGCTTGGATCACCTGCTGTCCGCAGTGGCGGAGGAGTTCGCGCAGAACGAGGACCTGCCAAACACCTCGAACCCGGATGAGTGGGCTCGCATCTCCGGTCGTCCAGCGGCGCGCGTTGCCTCTGTCGAGGTGATTCGTCATGGCTAATTCCGCCGCCAGTTCTGCACAGCCGAACCGCTTCTTCGGCACTGAGATTGAGTACGGCATTTCCAGCCCGGACAACCCGGATGTCAGCCCGATTCTCACCTCCACGCAGGCCGTGCTGGCTTTCGCGCACGAGCAGGAGGAGGGCCTGTCGGGGCGCATCCGCTGGGACTACGCACCGGAGTCGCCACTGCGTGACAGCCGCGGCTTTGACCTGCGCCGCTACCACCAGCCGCCGATTGTTGACCCCAACGCCGTCGGCGCTGCAAACCTGCTGGTGCAAAATGGTGCTCGCTTCTACGTCGATCACGCGCACCCGGAGTACTCCTCACCGGAAACGGCAACTGCCCGCGAGGTGGTTATCGCTGACCGCGCAGGTGACAAGATTATGCTGCGCGCAGCTCAGCTTGCCGCCGAAGCCACCGATGCCGAGGGCAATCCAGGTCCGACGCTGAAGCTCTACCGCAACAACGTCGATGGCAAGGGCGCCTCGTATGGCGCCCACGAGAACTACCTTTTCTCCCGAGAAACTGAGTTCGATGACATTGTCGCCGGTCTGACGCCGTTTTTCGTCACTCGCCAGGTGTTCACGGGCGCTGGTCGCGTAGGTCTGGGGCAAACGGGGCAGGAGTCGGGTTTCCAGATTTCGCAGCGCGCGGACTACATCGAGACTGAGGTCTCGCTGGAGACCACTTTGAACCGCGGCATCATCAACACCCGCGATGAACCACACGCCGACTCCAATCGCTTCCGCCGCCTGCACGTCATCATCGGGGATGCCAACATGAGTGAGGTCGCCACCTTCCTCAAGCTGGGCACCACAGGTTTGGTCATCGACGCCATCGAGGACGGCGTGCGTTTCGACGACCTGCAGCTCCGCAACCCCGTCGAGGCCGTCCATAAGGTCTCCCGAGACCTGACTTGCACCGAGAAGCTGCAGCTGGCAGACCATGTCACGTGGATGTCCGCAGTGGAAATGCAGTACGAGTACCTGCGTCGCGTGGAGAGCTACGACCAGCAGGGCGACGTCGTCAAGCTCTGGCGTGAAGTGCTCGACGTGCTTTCCGACGACCCCCGCAAGGCAGCCCACCTGCTGGATTGGGTGGCGAAGTACAACCTCATGGAGGGCCTGCGTACCCGCCTGGGCGCGGGCTGGGACCACCCGAAGTTGGCGTTGATTGATATTCAGTACTCGGATATCGATCCGGCTCGTGGGCTGTACCATGCGCTGGTGCGCCGTGGTTCGATGCGCACGCTCGTGACAGAGGAAGAAGTCGACCGCGCGGTTGAATACGCGCCGGAATCCACACGTGCGTATGTGCGCGGTGGCATTCTGCGCCGCTTTGGCAAAGATGTCGTCGCGGGCAGTTGGACCAGCTTGGTGGTGGACACCGCGGGGGTGTATCGGCGCACTCGTGACGTGGAGTCGCCTGGAATTACGCTGGCCTACATTACGCTGGATGAAGTTGACCGTTTCACTGCCGCAGAATGCGGTGACGTGTTGGAGTCTGCGGAGACAGTGGCCGAGGTGGTCGAGCATCTGCGTACGCTCGGGGCTATCCGCGAACAATAGGCACGCATAGTGCAGCAATAGGCAGTAATACTCAATAGTTTTTCTTGAAGGAGCAATATCATGGCTGGTAACACTCAGGTTTTCGGCGGCGGTTCCGGCGGAGGCGACGAGGAAGAGTTCGGCGAGGTCGCTGGCGGCGGTCAGGCTCAGGAGCACGTTGCAGCTGCTGACGACCTGCTGGATGAAATTGATGGTCTGCTGGAGAACAACGCCGAGGAGTTCGTGCGCTCGTATGTACAGAAGGGTGGCCAGTAAAAAGTGACTGACCAGCAGGTAGGGCAGCAGGAGCCGGAAACAACGCCGACACCGGTACCGGCGCAGGCGTTGACCCGACGCATCACCGGCATTGAGACCGAGTTCGGCATCACTCTGACGCTGGATGGCTCGCGCCGCCTGGGGCCGGATGAGATTGCCCGCTACATGTTCCGCCCGGTGATCGCTAAGTACGGGGCAACCAACATTTTCACCCCCAATGCTGGTCGTATGTACCTCGATGTCGGAAGCCACCCGGAGTACGCCACTGCTGAGTGCGATTCGGTCTCGCAGCTGGTCGCGTACGACCGCTCGGGCGAGGTCATCTTGAACGAGCTCGCCGAGAAAGCCGAGGCAGAGCTTGCCGACGAGGGCATCGGTGGCAAGGTCTACCTGCTGAAGAACAACGTTGATACCGTCGGTAACTCCTACGGTTGTCACGAAAACTACCTGGTTGGTCGTGAACTGGGACTGAAGTCCCTGTCCAAGCTACTGTTACCTTTCTTGGTTACGCGACAGCTCATTTGTGGTGCGGGGAAGATTTTCCTGCCGTACCCAACCTCGCCGTATCACAACGATCCGATTCAGTACTGCTTCTCACAGCGCGCGGATCATGTGTGGGAGGGGGTCTCCAGTGCAACGACACGCTCCCGGCCGATTATTAACACTCGCGACGAGCCACACGCGGACTCCAACCGATTCCGCCGCCTGCACGTCATCGTGGGCGACTCCAACATGAGTGAGACGACGACTGCACTCAAAATTGGCTCCACTCAGCTGGTCCTGGAAATGATTGAAGCCGGCGTGAAGTTGCCGGACTTCGAGGTCGCCAACGAGATCAAGTCCATCCGTGCGGTGAGCCGCGATATGACTGGCAAGGCCGAGATTCCACTGCGCAGTGGCAAAACTGCCACCGCGCTGCAGATTCAGCGCGAGTTCCTGGACGCTGCGACGGAGTGGCTGAAGGTCCGCGAAGAAAACATGGTCAACGAGGACAAGGGCATTGCCGGTGCCGGCACGTCGAACGAAGAAATGAGCCGCATTGTCGAGCTGTGGGGTCGCGCGCTCGATGCCGTGGAAACCGGTGACTGGTCTCTCATTGAGCACGACATTGACTGGGCCATTAAGTACTCGCTCATGAAGCGCTACCTGGACCGCGGTCTAACGCTGGAGGACCCCAAGCTTCATCAGATCGACTTGGCCTACCACGACATCCGTCCCGGCCGCGGCATCTTCCGCGCGCTGGAAGCCCGTGGTATTGCCTCGCGGTGGATTACCGATGAGCAGGTCGCTGAGGCGGTCCGCATCGCACCGCCAACTACTCGTGCGAAGCTGCGCGGTGATTTCCTCGTTGCAGCTGAAGACTCCAGTTTGAAGACCGTAGCGGACTGGACACACCTGAAGATTTCCGGCGACGATCCCATCTCCACCATGCTCGGCGACCCCTTTGCCACGGAAAACGATGAGGTCAATGAGATGATCGAGATTCTGACGGCCGCGAAGAAGACCTCGGATACGGATCCGGAAAACTAGTTCCGCCCCCGGAAACTGCCCCAGGAAAAGGAGCCCCACAGTCGTGTCTGTCCCACCGGTATCGGAAAGCCCCGGATCCGCTGCAATCAGTGAGAACCAACGCCAGGTTCAACTGCTGTTGGCGCTTGCCGACGACACCGGGTGGGTCAGCGAGTCGTGGATCTCCAAACATGTCGAGGGTTACTCCCGTGTTTCCGAGGATTCCCGGGCTCGTTATTTACGTGCGGACACCGCAGCACTCCTGGCAGCCGGGGTCCCGGTGGAGGTTTCGTCGTCAAGCGCGGGCGATAAGGTCAAGCGTCTGCGACTGAATAGACTACGGTGGCCCCAGCACGACCCCGAGTTCACTGAAGCGGAGGCTTCGGTGGTTTTCCAGGCGGCGAATGCGGCGTTTGGTTCGGAGGAGCTGAGCTCGACGGCTGTGGCGGCGTGGCGGAAGCTCGCATCGTTTGCGCAGCGCAGCGCCATTGCGAAGCCGGATGAGTCGGTGGTGGTGGCCGATGCGGTGGATATGAGTCGAGTGGATTTCAGCACACTGCTGACTGCAATGACCTCGCCGCGCCGGACAGTGGAGATGTGGTACTCCCGCCAGTACGGCGTGGATGATGAACTGCGCATGCTGGAGCCGTGGGGTCTGATTAACCTGCGCGGGCGCTTTTATGTGTTGGGCTTTGATCCGCAGCGTGAGGCGGCGCGTATGTTCCGGCTCAGCCGTATCCGCGATGTGTCGGATACAGGGACGTCGGCGACCCAGCCAATGCCCGATGGTGACTTGCAACAGATTGCGGAAAACATGTTGCACCGCGGTGGCAAGACCTATCAGGCGGTTGTTCGTATCGCTCCGAATACCTGCGCTGATGTGGTGATGAAAGCGACCGCGTTGGGGGATGGGCGCTACGAGCTGCCAGCGGCACCTGTGAGTGAGATTGTGTCCACAGGTTTGAGTTACGCACCGGATTTGATTGTGGAATCACCTGAAGAGGCACGGTCGGAGATTATTGCTCGGTTGGAGCAGGTACTCGCTCGCCATGGCGGATCGAATGGTGCGAAGAACGCTTTGGAGGGCAACTAATGACAGTGCATGCAGCCCGGGAACTTGACGCGAATGTCAGTGTCGACGAGTTGTTGGCGGTCGTACCGTATTTTTCGCAGCACCGTTCAATGACAGAGGCCGCTACCGAGCTGGCCATTCCTTTCGCCCGAATTCGGGCAATAGTGGAGCAGATTGCCGACATCGACCAGCCGGGACTCCTCGGAGTGCGGGCTTTTGAAGTTGATTACCGCAACAGCTTTGACGTCCGCATTCGCCCTCAGGCAACGGTGCTCAGCCAGCCACGTGCGCTCACAGCCGAAGAGACCGCGACCTTGCTGCTCATCCTGGAAACCATCGAGGACTCCGCGGCCGCCATTTCCTCCGAGGCCGCGCAGACGGCTGCGACGAAACTACGCAGTGCTCTGGGAACAAACGTCCCCATTATTGACTCGACCGCCGCGGAGGATGGCAAGGCCTTTTCCTTTTCTGAGCAGATTTACTCCGCGCTGCATCAGCGCAAGGTGTTGAAGGTGCGCTACCGGAATGCCTCGGGGCAAGTTACAGTCCGTGAGCTTGACTGTGTCAACGTTTATACAGTTGAATCCACTACGTACCTCCGCGCTGTGGACCGTGCGCAGGAAGACCGTCGCCAGAAGAGCTTCCGCGTCGACCGCCTGGAGGCCGCCGAGGTCCTCGACACTCCCGCCGGTTTCCACCGCCCAGAGCCTGTCGATATCCGTGATCCCCACGCCTTTGGTGCGGAAACGGGAACGTCCGAATGGGCAAGTGTGCTTATCGACGCCGACGCCACCTGGATCGCAGACTATGAACCGGTCTTCTTTACTGAAGATGAGGGAGAAGAAGAGGATACCGAACTGGTCTCTGACCAAGGCTTAGGGCAGTCGGAATTTGTCGCTGACGTGCCGATGTCCGACTTGGCCGCAACAGTCTCCTTTGTGCTCCGCCGTTCACCGAGCGTAACGGTCGCTGAGCCCTTAAAATTGAAAAACGCCGTTGTTGCGCGAGCCCGCGAAGCTTTGGCAGAGTATGGTCGAAACGACAAGGCTTAAATCAAAGCTTAAATCGCGCACGATGTGGCAACTTGCCACTTGTATTTGTATTCATTTGAAAGGTCTCTAAGCGGATGCCGAACCTAGGTCCCTGGGAAATCATCATTATCCTGGTCGTTCTTGTCTTGCTCTTTGGTGCAAAGAAGTTGCCAGATGCCGCTCGTTCGCTCGGCCGCTCCATGCGTATCTTCAAGTCCGAGGTCAAGGAAATGCGCAACGATGACGCGCAGCAGGAGCAGGCTGCAATCCAGCAGGCTCCGCAGGCCCAGCCACAGCAGCCGTACCAGCCGCAGCAGCAGTACCAGCAGCCGGCACCTCAGGCTCAGCCGCAGCAGCAGTACCAGCCGCAGCCTGGCCAGAACAACCCTGGCCAGCCGCAGCAGTAGTAGAAGGCCGGTTGAAGCGTGACTTCAGCTACATCCACATCACGTCCTCGGAAGCGCCAGCGTAAGCGCAATCCCGAGGGCGTGATGACTATTGTCGAGCACATTCAAGAGCTCCGGCGTCGCCTCGTTCTCGCCCTCGCTGGTATTGCCGTCGGCACTGTTGTGGGCTTTATCTGGTATCAGACCGCCTTTACCATTGGCCAGTTCCGCATACCGTTTACCTCGGTCAATGTTGGCCCTGTGCACTTTAAGTCCCTGGGTGAGTTGCTCAAGGATCCGTACTGTCAGCTTCCACCCGAGATGCGTCTCGGCGGCGGCGAAGGTGCGGAGTGTCGTCTGCTGGCGACCAGCCCGTTTGAAATGTTCATGCTGCGTCTGAAGGTCGGTGCGCTGGCCGGTCTGGTGATGTCGTCGCCATGGTGGCTCTACCAGATTTGGGCCTACATCACTCCCGGCTTGGTTCGGAAGGAACGCCGCACCACGCGCAGAGTTGTGACTGCCGCCGCGCTGCTGTTTGTCATGGGTTCCGTCCTGGCCTACTACGTTGTCGCCATCGGTCTGGAGTTCTTGCTCCAGATTGGTGAAGAGACGCAAATTTCTGCACTCACCGGTTCGCAATACTTCGGTTTCCTCTTGGCGCTCATCGTCTGCTTTGGCGTGAGCTTTGAGGTTCCGCTTTTCCTGGTCATGTTGAACATGGCCGGTGTCGTTACCTACGAGAGCATCAAGGACAAGCGCAGCATCATCATTATGTCGCTGTTCATCTTTGCGGCTTTCATGACTCCGGGGCAGGAACCAATATCTATGGTCGCAATGGCGACGTCACTGACATTGTTGGTGGAAATCGCAATCCAGATTTGTCGTCTCCATGACCGTCGTAAAGCAAATGAGCGACCTGATTGGTTGGACGTCGATGACGAGCAAGGCTCCGGACCCATTACAGCGTCCGGCCCGATTGGCTCCGCCGGCGGTATCGGTGATGTGGGCGGCATTGACGCCCCGACTTCAGTAAGTGTGCCGACGTCGATTCAGCCGGGCGGCATGCCGACGGCATCAGCGGCCCCGACGACCTCCCCGGTCTCTGGCCCGACGCCAGTGAACGCGCCGACGCCGACGCGGGCATCCCAGGTGCGCCCGACTCGCAATTCTCGTCCACCACGGCCACGGGGCATGATTCCGGAGACTCCGATGCCGACGCAGGACTTGCGAAATCGTCCGACGAGCGACTTTGATGATGTTCTCTAGCGCGGTTTATGACACTCTAGAGGCATGACTCTTCTCGGCGATTTCGTCAGCCAACAGGATTTCGATCTTGACGACTTTCAGCTCCGCGCCTGCCAATCAATTGAGGCAGGGCGGGGCGTTGTCGTCTGTGCACCCACCGGCGCGGGCAAGACTATTGTTGGCGAATTCGCTATTTATGCAGCTCTTGAGCGTGGCGGCAAGTGCTTTTACACCACACCTATCAAGGCGTTGAGCAACCAGAAGTACCACGACCTAGTCGAGGACTACGGCGAAGACCGCGTGGGCCTGCTCACTGGCGACACTTCGATTAACGGCGACGCAGACATCGTGGTGATGACCACCGAGGTGCTGCGCAATATGATTTACGCGATCTCGCCGACGCTGAAGAAGCTCACGCATGTGGTTATGGATGAGATTCACTACCTCGCTGACCGCGAGCGCGGCGCTGTCTGGGAAGAGGTTATTTTGAACCTCGACCAATCCGTGGCCGTCATCGGTTTGTCGGCGACGGTGTCCAACTCCGAGGAGTTCGGTCGCTGGCTTTCCACGGTGCGCGGGCACACGGACGTTATTGTCACGGACCTGCGCCCGGTTCCGCTGCATCAGCACATGCTGGTGGGAAACCGGCTCTATCCACTCTTCGAGGCGAAGTCGGACAAGGTCAATCAGGACCTGCTGGAGGCGTGCCGTCGTGCCGAGTTCGGCTACGGGGACGCCGGCTCCAGGGAGCGTTACCAGTACAAAAAGCACAAGGGGGGTGGCCGCTCGTATAGCTGGGGTGATAAGGGGCAGCGCAAATTCCGCCCGCCGAAGCGCGGCGATGTTATCCGCATGCTCGGCTCCATGAACATGCTGCCCGCGATCGTTTTCATCTTCTCCCGCGCGGGCTGCGAAGGCGCGCTGGCGCAGGTCGGTGCTACGCGCGCAGAGCTCACCGACCGGGATGAGCAGGAGCGCATCGCCAAGATTATCGATGACGGTGTTGCACACATTCCGAAGGAAGATCTGCAGGTTCTCGGTTTCCTGCGCTGGCGCCGCATTCTCATCCGTGGTTTTGCGGCGCACCATGCGGGCATGCTGCCGGCGTTCCGGCACATTGTGGAAGAGCTCTTTAACGAAGGCCTGGTCAAGGTTGTCTTCGCCACCGAGACGCTTGCGCTGGGCATCAACATGCCTGCCCGCACGGTCGTGCTGGAGAAGCTGGTCAAGTTCAACGGCGAAGCACATGTGGATCTCACGCCGGGGCAGTACACGCAGATGACCGGTCGCGCTGGCCGCCGCGGTATCGACACTGTCGGCAACGCAGTGGTGCAGTGGGCCCCGGCAATGGATCCGAAGGCTGTCGCAGGGCTGGCATCTACGCGCACATATCCGCTGATTTCCACCTTCGCGCCGAGCTACAACATGAGCGTCAACCTCCTGCAGACGCTCGGCTACGAAGGCTCGAAGCGCGTCATGGAGCGCTCATTCGCCCAGTTCCAGGCGGATGGCGACATTGTCGGAGTCGCCGCCGAACTGTCCAAGGCCAAGCAGGAAGCCGCGGCCCTGCGTGCGGAATTGCTCGGCAGGGGAGCCGATGCGCACGCTGAAGGGGCGGAGGCTGAGGGGTCGTCGTCAAGCGAGGAAGGCAGTTCGCGTGACGACGAGCGCCTAACCCAGATGCTTGAATACCTGGATTTGCGCGCGAAGCTGACCCAGGAGGAGAAGAACGCCAAGCGTCGCAATATTGAAGACCGCCACACAGAAACAGTGACCGCGCTGCGCAGACTCCGTCGAGGCGAGGTTATTCCGCTGCCGAAGGGTAAGAAGGTGCAGTTGGCGGTGGTGTACCGGGAGGACCATTCGAAGTCGAATCCACGTCCCGGTGTCATCAGTGTCGGCGGGTTCGTGGGGCGTGTGGAGCCGCATATCTTCCCAGCGGCGCCGCAGACGGTCGGCGCGATTAAGCTGCCTCGGGATGCGGACCGGCATCCGCGACGTGCGCTCGGAATTGTGCGCGCAGAGATTGGCCGCAAGGGGCTAAAGGGACCAAAGAGGCTGAAGCGTCGCACTGGTGGCAACTCGCCGGCGGTGAGGAAGTTGCGCCAGGAGCTGCGCGAGCATCCGCTACATGGCGATCCTGCGGTGGAGACGATGGCTCGTCACGCCGATACGCTGCGGCAGGCCGAGGCGCATGTGGCCAAGCTGCAAAAGCGCGTCGATTCCGCCTCGGATACATTGGCGCGCACATTCGACCGCATGCTGCAGTTGCTAACACAAATGGACTACGTGGAATGGCCGGAGGGCGCGGAGCCGACAATTACCGAGGAAGGCCTTCGGCTGGCGCAGATTCACAACGGCTCGGATTTGCTGGTGGCCACGTGTCTGCGCCGCGGTATTTGGGATGACCTGGACCCCGCGGAACTGGCCGGTGCGGTGTCGAGCTTGGTCTTTGAAAACCGCAAGGCCAGTCAAGGCAGTGACGAGGTGCCTACCGAGCCGCTGGCCAAGGCGCTGGGGAACACCTACCGCATCTGGGAGGAACTGTCGGAGGATGAGCGCCGTTACCGGCTGCCGGTAACGGACTTGCCGGATATGGCTTTTGCTACGGCAATTCATCAGTGGACTGCGGGTGCACCGCTGGGGTACTGCCTGCAAGCCGCCGCCGAGAGTGGCGCGGAGCTGACCCCGGGCGACTTTGTCCGCTGGTGCCGTCAGGTCATTGACCTGCTGCAGCAGATCAAGAAGACGGGCTACTCCACGGACATTCGCGACAAGTCCGCCGAGGCTATTCAGGCAATTCGCAGGGGCGTAGTGGCGCTGAACAATTAGTTGCCGGTTACGTTGGTCAGCCGAAGCCTCGTCGCCCCGAGGCCACTCAACCGGCGACGGGCACAGGCCGACGGGTACAGTTGGCAACTATGAGCAACGGTATCTTTAGCTTTGGCATCTATCAGCAGCGTCTGGATCGCACTGCGGAGCTACTCCGCAGCCGCGATGCGGACGCTGCAGTCTTTGGAACCGGCGCTGACCTGCAGTATCTCATTGGTTCTGCGGTCACTTCGCATGAACGCCTGACGGCGCTGGTGGTCACTGCATCCGGCACTACCACACTGGTACTGCCCGCCGTGGAGCGCGGGGATCTGCCGCTGTGCGCTATCGGTGATCTCAACGCCGATGTGGTGTTGTGGGAAGACGGAGAGAATCCGCACCGCATTGTCGCCGACTTGGTGGGCCACGTGGGCACCCTCGCAGTGGGCGCTTCGTTGACCGCTGACCACTTGATTCCCATTCAGGATCTCACTGGAGCCAAGACTGTATTGGCCGGAGACCTTCTGAAGGAACTGTTCATGCGCAAGGACGCCGCTGAGATTGATCAGCTGCGCGAGGCCGGCGCCGCTATTGACCGCGTTCACGCTCGTGTGCCGGGTATGCTGCGCGCAGGTCGCACTGAGCGCGAGGTCGCCGATGAGATTTCGGCTGCCATCCTGGAGGAGGGGCACGTCGCCATTGACTTCGTCATCGTCGGCTCCGCTGAAAATGGTGCGAATCCGCACCACGATTTCTCCGACCGCGTCATCGAGGAAGGCGACGTGGTGGTCGTCGATATCGGAGGCACCTTGCCGCTTGGCTACCACTCCGATTGCACGCGCACCTATGTCGTCGGCAAGCCGGGGGAGAAGGAAGCTGCAGCGTGGGCGGCTCTGCGCAAGGCGCAGGAAGCTGCCGTGGCGGCGGTGCGCCCCGGTGTGACGGCTGCAGAGATCGATGCGATTGCGCGTAATAGCCTCACCGCTGCGGGCTACGGCGAGTACTTCATTCACCGCACTGGTCATGGCATTGGCCTGTCCACGCATGAAGAGCCGTTCATTATGGCTGGCAATGAGCTCAAGCTCGAGCCTGGCATGGCGTTTTCGGTGGAGCCGGGTGTGTACCTGCCGGGTGAGTTCGGTATGCGGCTGGAAGACATCATCGTTGTCACCGAAGACGGCGGAGAATCGGTCAATAATGGTCCGCACGATTTAATTACCGTCTAATCGAGGTTTAGAGGAAAGGTATTTTCTAGCGCATGGGACACGTACTCGTTCTTGGTGCCACCAGCGAGATCGGCGGGGAAGTTGCCGCGCGACTGGCCAACCACAACACCTTCACGCTCGCTGCGCGCCGCACTGAGGCGCTCGACGGCATTGCCGGTCGGCTCATCGACTCCGGTGCCGTCGCGGTGCACCGCATCCACTTTGATGCCGATGACATCGCGGCACACCGCCAGTTCGTCGAGCACGCCTGGCAGCACGGTCCCATCGACACGGTGATTGTCGCGTTCGGTATCCTCGGTGATCAACGGAAGTGTGAGGAGTCCGGCGAGGCTGCTGCGGCAGTCATTCATACCGACTTCACAGCACAGGCATCGATTCTCACTGAGATTGTCGCGCGCATGGAGTCCGACATCGCCTCCGGCACGCTGCCTGTGCGCGATAAGGTCGCGGGCCGCATCATGGCCTTTTCCTCTATCGCAGGTGCCCGCGTGCGCCGCGCCAACTACGTCTACGGTTCGGCGAAGGCCGGTCTCGATGGTTTCCTCCAGGGCATGCAGGACCGCCTGCACGGGAGCCATATTCAGCTGACGATTGTCCGGCCGGGCTTCGTCATCGGCCGCATGACCGAAGGCATGAGGCCAGCGCCGATGTCCTCGCGCCCCGCCGAGGTCGCGGAGGCCGCCGTCACTGCTTTCGACGGTCGGAAGCCCCACGTCTGGGTGCCGCGTAAATTGGCATTGCTCGCACGCGCCACACATCTGACTCCGCGCTGGATTTGGCGCAAGATGCCCCGATGAGCCCAAAGCTTCGCGTCGTCGGCATCGGCTGCGACGGGTACCCTGGCCTATCCGCCCGCGCTGTCGAGGCGTTGTCGTCGGCTCGCCGCATCATTGGCTCTCCCCGTCAGCTCCATTTGCTTGCCGACGTCAACCTGGACGCCGACCTCTCACCTTGGCCAGGTGGCTTCTGGAAGGATTGGCGGGCCACCCTGGCAGATATTGACCCCGCAGTCGATGTCATCCTCGCCAGTGGCGATCCCATGTTCCACGGTGTCGGCGCGTCCCTGGTCCGGGAGCTCGGCCGTGGCGCCGTGGAGGTTATTCCAGCGCCATCGTCAGCCTCGTTGGCCTGCGCCTACCTCGGCTGGCCCTTGCATGACACTCCGGTGATTTCGCTGGTGACAGGGAAACCGGGGCTACCTGGTGCCGCGCGTGTGGTACCGGTAGCGGATTCGATGCGGCCCTTCCTGGTGCTGTGCCGAAACGCGGACTCAGTAAAAGAGGTCGCTACGGTTTTAGCCGACCGCCCAGACACCAAGCTCACCGCGCTGACCAATCTCGGCGGCACGGAAGCTACAGGGCTGCCGGAGTCCGTTTCCGAAGGCACGGTGGCGAACCCACCGGTTGCAGCTGGCAACCTCACGGTGCTGGCGGTGGAGCCGTCGGGAAGCGCGCGCGGCTGGCTGCGCGACGGTGACTTTGATTCGGACGGTCAGCTGACGAAGGCGCCGATTCGCCAAATGACGGTCGCTGCGTTGGATCCGCGGCCGGGAGCTCTGCTGTGGGATGTCGGCGGTGGCACGGGGTCGATTGGCATTGAGTGGGCTCGGCACGGCGGACGTGCGGAAATTTTCGAGCGCGATGCTGTTCGTGCAGAGCGAATTGCTAAGAATGTGGCGGCTCTGTCTGGCAATGTGACCGTCCACCACGGAGCGGCACCAGCGGTGTTGGCAGACTCGAATCTTCGCCCAGATGCCATTTTCATCGGCGGAGGTCTCACTGCTGACGGAATGATTGAAACCTGTTGGCAACGCCTTGCCCCGGGAGGCACCATCGTCGCAAACACCGTGACGCTGGAGTCGGAGGCTCTGCTGTGGCAGGCACGTCGCGACTATGGCGGGGATGTCACCCGGATTTCCGTGGAGCGCGCAGGTGCAGTCGGCAGTTTCACTGCGTGGCGCCCTGCGTTGCCGGTGGTGCAGTGGGTGGCGGAGAAGCCAGTAGAGCCTGCGCTACCATAGACGTAATTTCTCTGTCTAGAAAATATTGAGGACTCTGTAACTCACAATGACTGTGTATTTCATCGGTGCAGGCCCGGGGGCAGCGGATTTGCTGACGCTGCGCGCGGACCGGCTTATTCGTTCCTGCCCAGTGTGCCTTTACGCGGGATCGATTGTCCCGCCTGAGGTGCTGGAACACTGCCCCGAAGGCGCAGAGATCATCAACACCGCGCGAATGCCGCTGGATACCATCATCGAAACCATTCAGGCAGCGCATGCGGCGGGCAAGGATGTCGCACGCCTGCAGTCCGGCGACCCGTCGGTGTGGTCGGCGCTGGCAGAACAGGTCCGTCGTCTCAGCGAGCTCGGCATTGACTACGAAATCGTTCCGGGTGTGCCGGCATTTTCCGCGGCTGCGGCCGCTCTCGGCCACGAGCTCACGGTGCCAACTGTTGGCCAGTCGGTGGTGCTGACTCGTATCTCCGGGCGCGCTTCCAAGATGCCGGAGGGCGAGACCCTGGAGAACTTCGGCCGCACGGGCGCAACTCTGTGCATTCACTTGGCCGCCCACGACATCGATCGTGTGGTCGAGGAGCTCACCCCGCATTATGGTGAGCACGGTCCGGTGGCAGTCGTGGCTTTCGCATCCCGTCCGGAACAGGTTATTCTCCGCGGCACGCTGTCTGATATCGCGCAGCAGGTCAAGGATGCAGGTGTGACTCGTACCGCTGTCATCATTGTCGGCAAGGTGCTCACCGCCGAGGCGTTCCCGGATAGCTACCTCTACAGCGATGATCGTCCACGCGATGAGCACGGACGGACCATCCCATGCGTGCACTAATTCTGGGTGGGACTGCTGAAGCCCGCGCCCTGGCCAAGCGCCTAGTGGGCGAGGGCTGGTTTGTCACCTCTTCACTGGCCGGTCGCGTTTCCAACCCCAAGCTGCCCGTCGGCAATGTCCGTATCGGCGGTTTTGGCGGTCCCGCAGGACTGACTCGATGGCTAATCTCCGATGCCACGGAAGTCATCATCGATGCCACGCATCCGTATGCAGAACAGATCAGCGAATCTGCTGCTGAAGCTGCCCGCGCTACCGGTCTTCCGCTTGTTGCGCTGCATCGCCCTGCGTGGGAGAAGCAGCCAGGCGACAACTGGATTGAGGTGTCCTCCATGCAGGAGGCCGCGGACGTTGTTGCCGACCGTTTCTACAGCCCGTTTCTCACTATTGGCCGTCAGCAGCTTGCTCCATTTGCCGGTGACTCCAACGGCCGTTACCTCATTCGCTGTGTGGAACAGCCCGCGCCGCCGCTGCCGAAGAATCGGAAGATTATTCTCAGCCGTGGGCCTTACGATGTCGCAGCGGAGCGCAAGCTCATGCGGGATTACGCCGTGGACTGCGTAGTGACCAAAAACTCCGGTGGTGCTGCTACCTACGCCAAGATTGAGGCCGCCCGCGACCTGAAGAAGCCGGTCGTTATCGTGCAGCGCCCACAGCTGCCCGGCGCGGATATCGCCACCGTCGCCACAACGGTGGATGAGGCGTACAACGCCGTCATCCGCCGGGCGTAGCGGCTAATTCTAGTGTGAACTAACTTATCGCACCGGCTGCCACTCTGTTTGCTCAGTGGGTACCTGCTCGATTCCACCAGAAGGACTCAATATCAGCCATGCGATAAACATAGCGATTGTCAGAAAAACAGAAATTAATGTGAAAGTAATCCACCGTCGACGATATTCATCCTCGGCTTTTTTGGCCTCGAACAGGCCATAAATTCCAGTTAGAAATGGAATTGGAAACGCGATATAAACGCCAGCCACAAACAGAATGACTGCAAGAATCTGAAATCCCCAGTCAATCAATCCCGGCGCTCTTTTATTATTAGCACCTTTCGCTTGCATTATATTCTCCAGATGGTCGAATAGTCGCTGAGATACAGACCGTCCTTTGACCTGCCCCAATGCCGTCAACCACAATGGACTGCTCAAAGTTCTCCGAAGTTCGCACGAACCAACCTGCCCCTACAGCATACGAAGCTGGATTCGAGGCCGAACCCCTATACGACCATGTAGGAGTACTGGTTTCCCCACCGTGATCGAGAACTTTGACATTCTTAATCTTTTTACCTGGGGTTCCGCAGATTTCAACAGTCTGCCAGTAAGTATATAGGGTGTTACCCATAACAGCCTTTTGCTCAAACCGGGCACCATCCTTTCGGCAGTAGTCAGCCCCTCCCTGTGCAAAAGGCTTCGTTGAAAGATTCGACGGCTGTGGCAATCGTTTTACAATCAACTCACCCGGAGTTGTATAGGCTCTCAGAAGGCTTTTTTGGTGGTTATCTAACTCCGCCATCGTAAGGCGGCCTTCATCAATCGCCCTATAAAGTGATTCAGCCTGAGCTGCCACGGGACGTGCAGGTTCCTCAGCGCTAGCAACGGGTGAAAAGATGATACCCGCTAAAATAAGGGCAGATTCCACTAGAAGAACTTTTTTCCTATCACCTAAACCTCCTTTTATGTCTGTGATCGCCCCGAGCATAACACTGTAATTGAGCTACGCTCAGAAATATCATCCGATTAAATAAGCAATCTCCGCCGAGAAAGGGGTAGACAAAAGTGGTAGGAATTTGGGCCAAAGGAACCATATTTGCGACTGGATACTAAATCTCGATTCAGCAATTCCACTTTTCAAATTGCCGCGGCCAGCGTAAATAATCTTCCTTTCAATTCACGCACCGGTATCTAATAGCGACGATGTGCGCTGGAAAACGCCAAAACTAACGCAGCAACTCGCCAGTTCCACTGGTGCCGCCCTCACCGTAGTGACGTGCGGTGTAGACCCGAGTGGTCTTGCCGGCCCGATACGCCTTCGTCGACGACGAACCAATAATCACCATGGTCCGCATATCGACGACATCCGGGTCGAACTCCGCCAACGTGGTCACGGTAACGTTTTCCTGCTCCGAGCCGACTGCCCGCGCGACAATCACAGGCGTTGTCGGCTCGCGGTATTCCAAAGCCAAGGCACGCAGCTCTCGGATCTGCCATCTCCGCGACTTGGATGCCGGGTTGTAGACAGCAAACGCCATGTCTGCTCCCGCTACGGCACGCACTCGCTTAACGACGACCTCCCAGGGCTTCAACCTGTCGGAGAGACTAAGCATCGCAAAGTCATGGCCAAGGGGAGCACCCACTCGACCTGCGACAGCCTGAGCCGCAGTCATGCCTGGCACGACTCGAACTGGAATGTCTCGCCACATATCGTCGTCAGCGACTTCCAGTACTGCGGCCGCCATGGCGAAGACTCCCGGGTCACCGGAGCTGACAACCGCGACGCGGCCGCCACGTTTGGCAATATCCAGGGCCATAGTGGCTCGTTCTGCCTCTACGCGGTTGTCAGAGAGGTGGCGGTGTTGCCCGGCGCGCTCGGGGACTCGGTTGATGTAGGTGGAGTAGCCCACCAGATCCGTGGCCCGGGCCAGTTCCTCGGTGACTTCTGGGGTGGTCCAGCGCTCCGCACCCGGGCCAAGGCCGACGACCACAACTTCGCCGACAGCTGGGATGGCCGGTTCAGTTGCCGTAACGGTGACTGCATCGGCCGCCGCATCATCAGCTGGCGAAGGCAACCCAGAAACACTGCGCTCGGTGCCGTAGACAGCGGAAGGCACGACGGCTACTGCAAAGTACGGAACTTTCTCCGGGTCTGCATCGGCCAGCGGGTAGCTGGTGTGCTCATTCATGGTGGCTCGCTCGACAACATAGGCGCGCTCGAGCATGCCAGCGGCCTGCAACGCTGTACGAACCTTCTCAACGTTTTTCCCCAGCTTCATAATGACTACACAGTCTGAGGCGTCAAGAACCGCAGCGATGCGCTCGGAATCTGCGGTGGCCGGGACAACGCTGACGATTTCGGTAGCCTCGCCGAGCGGCTGGCCAATCTCTGCTGCCGCCGCAGTAATGCTGGCCACTCCGGGGACAATCTCAGTGGGGAAGTCCTCGCTGAGGGCGTGATGCAGATGCTGGTACGAGCTATAGAGCATCGGGTCACCGAGCGAAAGCACCGCAACGCTTCGTCCCTCGGCCAAGTGCTTGTGCAGGCGAGCAGTGGCCTCTGCATAGAAACCGGCGAGCTGCTCGCGGTAGTCGGCCGGGCGCCCGGTGGTCACCGGGTATTGCAATTGCTCTTCCACGGCAGCGTCGTCACGCGCGTCAATCAGTTCGGCGGCGATTGAACGCGCCGTGGAACGTCCGTGAGTGCCGGCATGGTAGGCGATGACATCAGCTGTGCGGATGATGTCGGCACCGCGGAGTGTTATGAGACCTGCGTCGCCGGGGCCGAGTCCGACGCCGTAGAGATGACCAGGCTGAGCGCTGTAGGAGCCGGACATGATTTAGATGATCTCCTTTGCGGTGGCGATGGCATTGAGGGCAGCACAGGTGATAGCCGAGCCACCGCGACGGCCGGTGACGGTGATGTACTTCAGCTCCGGGTTTTCTGCACCGGAGTCGATAGTGGCCTGCTTGGATTCCGCGGCACCGACGAAGCCGACCGGCATGGCCAAAATTGCAGCCGGCATGGGGAAGGAGCCTTCATTGATGCGGTTGAGCAGGTGAAAGAGAGCGGTGGGAGCGTTGCCGATGGCGACGACCGCGCCCTCTAGGCGAGGCTTCCACAGTTCCACGGCAGCAGCAGTACGAGTAGTGCCGAGTTCTTGAGCCAGCTCGGGGACGCGCTCATCACGCAGCAGGCAGATGACTTCGTTGTCAGCAGGTAGGCGCTTGCGGGTAATGCCCGAGGCGATCATGTTGACATCGGTGAAGATAGGAGCGCCTTCCTCGAGAGCCTGGCGAGCTGCGCGCACAGCTCCCGTGGAAAAGACGATGTCCTTGGCCAGGTCGGTCTGACCTGCTGCGTGAATCATTCGGACAGCGACGGTTTCCTCATCGGCGTCGAAGCGGGAAAGATCACTTTCTTCGCGAATGATGGCAAATGAGTTGCGGTAAATATCCGCACCATCAGTGTTGTACTCAAAGCGCTTCATAGGCTTAAAGCCTAGTCCACAGCAGTGACTTCGTATTCTCCGTCCCCGGTGGCGAGATAGTCGAAGTAACCGCCCTTGGGCTTGCCGCAGCGGCGCTCACAACCGGAGAAGTGCACGCGCCCTTCCGGAAGACGACCATCAGCAATTGCATGAGCAGCATCGCCGCGGGTGTCGGCCAGTGACTTCTCGCACCCAGGGCGACCGGTACACGCACTGACACGCAACCATGTGGACTTACGATCGAAGATCAGACCATTCGGCGCCAGTACCTTGACAACCTGCTCGGCGACTTCCTCCTCCAAATCGTGGAGGATTAGTGAGTACCACGGCGTGATGTGAACTGGAACCTGCGTATGCGAAATCGCACGGGCCAGACGCGCCGGAAGGACACCAAAACGCAGGCCCGCAGCCAAGCTGACCAGTCCATCCGGCTGGTCAATCCAACCAATCTGGCGAGATAGCCCCGCGGTGGCATCAAAGTTCTCAGCCGGAGTCGGCTGCTGGCGACGGACTCGCGCGCCCAATTCCTCGATTACGGCATCAGCAACGAGCTCGGCCGCATTGGCTTCGGCGATGCGCCAGGCTGAACCACGGCTGTCATTCCACACTTTCGCTGTGGTGATGAGAGCCTCCACGACGTCGTCACGCGAGACGACAATCCCCGAGGTCGCGCCACCAATGATGAGTTCGAACGTGCTCTCATCGTGTGCGACAACGCCGAAGTCGGGGCGCTCACCGAGCACGTCACCGCGGCCGTCGTCGAAAGCCATGAGTGTGCGACCTGGCAGTGTTGCCAGCGACGGCTCCGCGATGAGAGCCTTGTCGAACTCTTGAACCAGGTCACGCACATCAGCTTTACCGCCGACGCGACCGGACAGCGGCGACTGAAGAACGTTGCGTACGCGGTCGTGGCTGGTGGAGGGAACCAGCTTCTCTTCTTCCGCGGCATCGGCGAATGCGCCGGTGTTGGTGATGCCACGGATCTGAACATTGCCGCGGGAGGTGAAGTGAATATCACCGTCGCCGAAATTCTCGGCCAAATCGGCGAGTACGGCGAAGCCCGGCGCGGGGAGAAAGCCTCCGGGGAAGCGCAGACGACCAATTGCGCCATCAGCTGCGATATGAACCTTGCGGCTGCCGGGGCAACCGTCCTGACGAGTGCGGGTTCCTTGATCAGATGCAGTCATACTCTCAAGAATACGCAAACACACACAGAGCTGAGCCCCCGAAAACAGGGGCACATTATCCAGCCCCTTTCCAGCCCAACGAAACCATCCTGAAGTGGAGTTTTCATACCCCTCCGCGAAAAACATACAAATTCTTCACTGAAAATCCACCGATTTACCTTTTTAAAACCTTATTGTTTTCATAACCTAACTTCCTCTGAATTAAGGGAAGTTTTCATTGGGTTTTCAATCTGGGGTTATTCAGGAGATTTCATGCCACATCACGACGCTGAAGCACTCACACACGAGGCACACGACACCGTCGGCACCGGCCGTGCCTCGACACAGACACGCTCTGCTTCACGACGAAACCGTCGCACAATCCGAACGGGAATCGGGGTAGCGCTAGCAGGTCTTATGACCATCGGCCTGGCTACACCTGCAAACGCACAACCACTAAACATCCCGAGCCTATCGGATAGTGGGCTGGCGGATAAGGTCTCGTCGTCAAGCGCAAACCGCGAACTGCCTGGTTTCGGCCATGTACCGAACCCGAATATGGAGAGGCTACTCGGCATCGAGAAAGACGATGAGGAGTCTGGTCGCGAGGGCGCAGGCAGGCAGCTGACCCCGGAACAGGCTCGCGTGGCCGCAGCCTCTCCGCTGAATTCTCTGCCGCTGACCCCGTCGCGCACGGCAAATGCCGGCACGCTGGTCAGCAGCGAGGATGCCGAGATGATGGTGAACGACAAGCTGTGGAATGTGGATGCCAAGCGTATTCACTACAACTCCACGGATTCCCTCGGCAATCCCAGTGTGGACACAGCCCTTGTGGTGACGCCGAAGTCGGAGTGGAAGGGCAGCGGTCCGCGTCCGGTCGTCGCAATCGCGCCGGGCACGCAGGGTGGCGCGGAAAAGTGCGACCCCTCGGTATCCTCGCAGACCGGCCTAAAGATTGAGTTCGGTCCGTTGGACATTATTGCTCCATACGAGACGATCCCGATGGTCGCGAACTTGAAGCGAGGCGCGACTGTGGTGATGATCGACCACCACCGCAATGCCCAGGGTAATCAGGACTATGTCGACAACATTGCCTCGGCACAGTCGCTGTTTGATGCCGTGTCTGCCTCACATGAGCTCGGCGTGGATAAGAATGCCCCCGTGGGAATCTATGGCTACTCCCAGGGTGGCTCCGCAGCCGCTGCAGCTGCTGAACGTGCAAGTGTCTACGCTCCTGAGCTCAACGTCGCCGCATCTGCCGCCGGCGGCCCGCCGTCCGATCTCGCAAACGTCCTCGACCAGATTGATGGCACTACGCTGACCGCCGCGATTGCACTGGCAATCAATTCTGTCCTGGATAAGGACCCTGAGCTGCGCCGAGTCCTCAAGGAAGAAATCAGCCCCGAAGGCAAAGAACTGCTGGACAACGTGGGCAACTACTGCGCGGGTGGCTTGGGGTTCCATCACTCCTTTGAAACCACTGACCAGTACACGACTAGCGGTGAGTCACTCAGCGAGATGATTAAGCGCTACGAGCCGGTACAGAAGGAACTCGCACGCCAGCGCGTCGGCAACTTCGTCCCCAATGCGCCGGTGTACCTCTACTCGGGTGAGCATGATGACATCATCCCCATCAACCAGGTTCGCAAGCTGCGCGATGCCTGGCTGAATCTCGGCTTCACCGACCTGGAGTACGTCGAAAACACGACTTCACCGGTGCTACCGAAGACGGGCATTAACCATATCGTTCCGATGCTCGCGGAACTGACTAATGCCACGGACTTCCTCTGGTCTCACTTCCCAGATCAGCCGGCGGAGCAGTCGCTGGAACTCTAGCAATAGACGCTGCAGTAGAGTGATGGAGAAATCCACTGCCATGCCGCTGACGAGAAGCTCGGTGAAAATCCGCACGGTCGCGCCACTGTCACAGTCAGACCTCGTCATCGGTTAGAAGGCAGACTCCCGCCGACCGGGGACGCGTTGCTCCCCAGGAAGTGAATGACTACACCGTGATTCTGCTGCTGTCGACCTCGGATACCGACCTTCTGTCCGCCCGCGCGGCCGCTCAGGCCAACCCGGAGGTGTCCTACCGTTGGGCAAACCCGGCGCGTCTGCTCGACGATGATTTGCCCACGCTTGCCGACGGCGCCGATGTCGTCATCATCCGACTTCTCGGTGGCCGCCGCGCCTGGGAATCCGGCATTGACTACTTTGTGAACTCCGGTATTCCCACCGTCCTCGTCTCGGGCGAGCAGGCACCCGATGCCGAACTCACCGAGTACTCGACAGTTCCCGCAAACGTCGCCACGCAAACGCACATCTACCTGGCGGAAGGCGGCGCGAAAAACCTCGCACAGCTGCACAATTTCCTGTCGGACACGCTGCTTCTGACCGGTCTTGGCTTTGAAGAGCCCACTCGCACGCCGGCCTGGGGTTTCCTGGAGCGCGACTCCAAGGTGGCCACGGAAGATTCGCGTGGCACCGTCGGCATTATCTATTACCGCGCCCAGCACCTGGCGGGAAATACGCACTACATTGAGGCGCTCGCTGACGCAGTCGAGGCTCGTGGCTACGTCGCCAAGCCCATCTTCGCCGCGTCCCTGCGCACCGCCAGCGATGAACTGCTGGCAGAGTTGGCTTCCTGCGACGCGCTTATCACCACGGTGCTCGCCGCTGGCGGCAACCGCCCGGCGCTCGCGCAGGCCGGTCAGGACGACGACGGTTGGGATGTCGCCGCACTCGCAGACCTGAACATCCCCATCATCCAGGGGTTGGCTCTGACATCCTCCAAGGCGGCGTGGGAAGACAACGACGAGGGCCTGTCACCGCTGGACGTCGCAACGCAGGTCGCCGTCCCCGAATTCGACGGCCGCATCATCTCGGTCGCGTTCTCGTTTAAGGAAATCGACTCCGACGAGCTCATTTCCTACGTTCCAGATCTCGAGCGTTGCGACCGCCTCGCCGGCATCGCCACCCGTTACGCCGCACTTCGCCACATCGACAACGCTGACAAGCGCGTCGCCGTCATGCTCTCTGCGTACCCGACCAAGCACGCCCGCATCGGCAACGCCGTCGGCCTGGACACACCAGCATCCACGTTAAAGGTGCTACACGCGCTTGCCGACGCCGGATACAACCTCGGCGACACCACCAAAATCCCCGGATACGCCACCGCCGAGGATGGCGCCGATGAACCAGATGCGTTCATGCACGCCATCATCGAGGCCGGCGGCCAGGACCCGGACTGGCTGACCGAAGAGGTTATGGAGGCAGCCGAACTCCGCCTGCCCGCTGCCACCTACGAGAAGTTCTTCGCTACCTTGCCGGAAGAACTTCGCTCCGACATGCAGGACAAGTGGGGTGCCGCGCCGGGCACCCTGTACGTCCACCCGGATACCCAGGACATCTACATTGCGGGCCTGACCTTCGGCAATGTCGTGGTCATGGTGCAGCCACCGCGCGGTTTCGGTGACAACCCGGTGGGTATCTACCACGACCCGGATCTGCCGCCGACGCACCATTATCTGGCTTGCTACCGCTTCCTGTCGCTGTCGCAGGCGCAGGGCGGTTTCGGCGCTGATGCCGTGGTTCACATGGGCAAGCACGGCAACCTGGAGTGGCTGCCGGGCAAGACCGTCGGCCTTTCCGCTTCTTGCGGCCCGGATGCTGCCATCGGCGAGCTGCCAATGATCTACCCCTTCTTGGTCAACGACCCGGGCGAAGGCACACAGGCCAAACGCCGTGCTCACGCCACGCTTGTCGACCACCTCATTCCGCCGATGGCCCGCGCCGAATCCTACGGCGACATCACCCGTCTGGAACAGCTTCTCGACGAGCACCAGAACATCTCCGCCATGGATCCGGCCAAGCTGCCGGCCATCCGCCAGGAGATTTGGACGCTGCTGACTGCCGCGAAGATGGACCGCGACCTCGGCTGGGACGAGCGCCCGGACGAGGAGGTCTTCGATGACATGCTCATGCATGTCGACGGCTGGCTCTGCGAGATTAAGGATGTCGCCATCCGCGGTGGCCTCCACGTGCTCAGCCAGGCCCCGGAAGACGAATCCCTGATCGGCACTGTGACCACCATGTTGCGCGCCCGCCAGCTGTGGGGCGGCAAGCAGACCCTGCCGGGCCTGCGCGAAGCTCTCGGCCTGGCCGAGGACGGCACCGATGAACGCCACGCTGTGGACTCTATCGATGCACTGGCTACGGCACTGGTAACCGCCGTGGTGAAGAATTCAGACCAACCAGTGGCACAGATCGCGGCTGATGTGCTCGGCTCCGAGGAATTTGTCGATATCGCGGCACCTAATGGCCTGGATCAGGTTGTCGAGCTACTGCAGTTCACCCGCGACGAAATTCTCCCGCGCCTGGCCGCTACCAGCGAGGAGATCCCGCGTATTCTTTCCGCTCTCGATGGCGAATTTGTTCCAGCTGGCCCCTCCGGTTCACCACTGCGTGGCCTGGTCAATGTACTGCCGACTGCCCGCAACTTCTACTCGGTTGACCCCAAGGCGGTGCCGTCGCGCCTGGCTTGGGAAACCGGTGTCAACCTCGCCGATGGCCTGATTGAACGCTACCGCGCCGACCACGGCGAGTACCCGAAGTCGGTTGGCTTGTCGGTATGGGGCACTTCCGCCATGCGTACCTCGGGCGATGACATCGCCGAGGTGCTCGCGTTGATTGGTGTGCATCCGGTGTGGGATGACGCATCTCGCCGTATTGTCGGCCTTGAGCCGATTCCGCTGGAGGAGCTGGGCCGACCGCGCATTGACGTGACCGTCCGTATTTCCGGCTTCTTCCGTGATGCGTTTCCGCATGTTATCGACCTTTTGGATGACGCGTTTCAGCTCGTCGTCAAGCTTGATGAATCCGATGAAGACAACTACGTGCGCGCCCATGCGAAGGCCGACCAGCAGGAGCGCCCGCGCCGTATCTTCGGTTCCAAGCCGGGCACCTATGGAGCTGGCCTGCTGCAACTTATCGATTCCGGTTCCTGGCGCGATGACGCGGACCTGGCGAAGGTCTACACAACCTGGGGCGGCTACGCCTATGGCCGCGGCGTCGACGGGGAAGAGGCCGCTGACGACATGAAGACGGCCTACCGCCGTATTCAGGTTGCCGCGAAGAATGCCGATACCCGTGAGCACGATATCGCCGACTCCGATGACTACTTCCAGTTCCACGGCGGCATGATCGCCACGGTCCGTGCACTGACGGGTTCCGCTCCAGAAGCGTATGTGGGAGATTCCACGCGCCCGGACGCCGTGCGCACCCGCACCCTGCACGAGGAGACGCGACGCGTCTTCCGTGCCCGCGTGGTCAACCCACGCTGGATGCAGGCAATGCGTAACCACGGCTACAAGGGTGCCTTCGAAATGGCCGCAACCGTCGACTACCTCTTCGGTTACGACGCGACGGCGCAGGTCATGGATGACTGGATGTACGAAACGCTTACCGACGAGTACGTTGCGAACCCGGAAAACCGCGAGTTCTTTGAACAGTCGAATCCGTGGGCTTTGCACGATATTTCCGAGCGCCTGATGGAGGCCGCCGAGCGCGGTATGTGGGAAAACCCCGACCAGGAACGCATGGATCTGCTGCGCCAGACCTACCTGGATACAGAGGGCGACTTGGAGGAGCGCGCTGACCGGTAGGCGAATGATAGGCGACCGCTAGTTGTACTGACCGGGGACGTTAGTTGACTTGCGTGGCATCGCCCGGGCTCTGTATCCTCGGCCGCATGTACTCAGGCATCGCCTCGATGAAGCTGCGTTCCGTCCGCTGACGGCGGCGGGACCCCTTATGACCTCTCGTCTGCCGTCCTGGCCATCTGCCGGGCGGCCGCTTCGTGGTGCCCGGCTCCATGACGAGCTGAAAGTACGCAATGCCAACCACAGAACCTTTACGATCATGTGCCTGGATCGGGACATCCCAAGGGCCCGCTGCACACATCCGCGCTGAATCACTCCACCTGACACTCGGCGACAGGCCGCTGCTGAGTGGGACTGACGTCACCGTCTCCACCGGGTCGCGACTGGCGATCGTCGGCGACAACGGCCGGGGCAAGACCACCTTGCTCCATATACTGGCGGGGATCTTGAAACCCGACTCGGGAGTGGTGACCCGGGTGGGTTCCCTCGTCCTGGTCAAGCAGGACATGGCCACCGAGGGCGATCGCACGGTCGGTGACCTCATTGCCGAGGCGACCGCCCCATCCAGGGCCGCTCTGCAGGCCCTCGACGTGGCTACCGCGGCGCTGGCCGCGGGCGATGACGCGGCCGACGCTTATTCCGCCGCACTCGAGGCGGCCACGCGGCTGGACGCCTGGGATGCAGACCGCCGTGTTGACATCGCCCTGGCGGGCCTGAACGCCTGTAGCGACCGCGATCGGGTCCTGTCGACCTTGTCGGTCGGCCAGCGGTACCGGGTACGGCTGGCGGTCGCCCTCGGATCGACCCCTGACCTGTTGCTGCTGGACGAGCCCACCAACCACCTGGACGCTGCAGGGCTGTCCTTCCTGACTGAGCGCCTGCGGGACCACCCCGGTGGCCTGGCCTTAGTCAGCCACGACCGCGCCCTGCTGCGCGACGTGGCGACCAGCTTCCTGGACCTCGACCCGACCCGCGATGGCCTTCCGCGCACCTACGCGGGCGGTTACGAGGGCTGGATCGAAGGGCGGCAACGAGAACGGGCCGCCTGGGAGCAAGACCATGCCGCCCAGGTCGCCCGGCATCAGGAACTGACCCGCGCCGCCGCCGACGCACGCTCCCGCCTGTCCCAGGGTGGATGGAGACCTGAAAAGGGCACAGGCAAGCACCAACGTGCCACACGCGCTGCTGGAGTGGTCCAAGCCTTCAACCGACGTATCGAAGACCTGAAAAGTCATGAAATCGGCGTCCCGGCGCCGCCACTGCGTCTTGCGTGGCCCGCCTCGGCAACCCGTGCCGGACAGAGCATCATGAACGCCACCCAGGTTACTGTGAAGGGCCGATTGGACGCTCCGGTTTCGGTCGACGTGAACGGCGGTGACCGGTTGGTGGTCACCGGACCGAACGGCGCGGGAAAATCCACCCTGTTGGCACTTCTCGCAGGGCGGCTGGCCCCCACCACGGGACATGTGCGAGTTAATCCGAGAGCGCGCATCGCTCTGCTGTCCCAAGAGGTCCCCGACTGGGACCGCTCCAGCCCCGCACACGAGGTCTATGAGGCCTACCTGGCGAAGCTAGGCCGTCGAGCTCAGGCGCCGTCCCTCGGCTCGCTCGGGCTGCTCGAAGCCTCCGCAACCGGCACGCCGGTGGGGCGCTTGTCGCAAGGACAGCAACGCCGTCTCCACCTGGCCATGTGTCTGGCCCAGGATCCAGACCTGCTGCTCCTGGACGAGCCCACCAACCATCTGTCATCGAGCCTCGTCGACGACATCACCACCGAGCTGCTGCAGACCTCCTGCGCGGTGATCGTTGCCACGCATGACCGTCAGATGCTCCACGACCTGGCCGACTGGCCCCACCTGAACCTTGACCTGAAGGACATGCCATGAACCCGCTTCACCCCTTGACCATCCCCACGTACCGTCAGCTGTTCGCAGCGATGGTGCTGACCATCTTCGCCCAGGGTGCCTGGGCCCTCTACCTTGCCATGCAGACCCTCGACCTGGGCGCCACGCCAGCCGCCCTGTCGGGTGTCGTAGTCTGGAGCGGCATTGGCCTGCTTGCAGGATCCCTCCCAGCTGGCGTAATCGCAGACCGGTTCCCCAATAAGTCCGTCATCGTGAGCGTGCTCACCCTGAACCTCACCATCGCGACCGCGACGTCCACGGCAGCAATCCTCGACATTGTCACCTTCTGGATGCTCGCGGTCTCCGCGTTCATCATTGGCACTTCAACCGCATTCTTCTTCCCCGCCTACACGGCGCTGGTGCCAGTCCTGGTGGACGGCGACGACTTAATGGCCGTCAACGGCCTCGAAGGCGCCGCCCGCCCGTTGGTCGGACAGGCAATTGCGCCCGCCGCCGTCGGAGCGGTCATCGGTGCCAGCATGCCCGCCGCGGGCGGGTACCTCATCGCCGGCGCGCTCGGACTCGCCCTGATCGCCGCCCTGCGGCTTCCTGCCCCTTGCTCAGCCGAGACCGACGCCGAAGCTCCGGCCACCTCTGCGCTGCGGGACCTGCTCGACGGGTTCGGCTACGTCGCCCGCACGCGCTGGGTTCGCTCCAGCGTGCTGTTGGCGGCCGCCATGGGCCTGGCCGTGACCGGTCCGCTGGAAGTTCTCCTGCCCGCGGTCATACGCTCGACCCATGACAACGGTCCGGCTGTGTACGGAGTCGTCCTCGGAGTTCTGGGCGTCGGCGGCCTGGTGGGTTCCCTCGTCGCCGGCTCATGGCCCACCCCCTCACACTTCCTGCCCGTAATGGTCGGCGCATGGGTACTCGGCTGCCTTCCACTGGCCATCCCCGCACTCACCAACAATCCGTGGATCATCAGCGCCGGACTGGCGGTCTACGGTGCGTCGATCGGAGTCGGGATGGTCATCTGGGGCACGGTCCTGCAGGAACACGTACCGCTGGAGATGCTCGGCCGAGTCGCCAGCCTCGACTTCTTCATCTCCATCGCCTTCATGCCACTGTCCATCGCACTCACCGGACTCCTCAGCCGACACATCGCCGCTGCCAGCTTGTTCATCGCCGCCGGACTCGTGCCGCTCGCCACGACGATCCTCCTTGCAGTCCTGGGGCAACTCCGAACGCCGCGGACGACGCCCGTCGCAGCAGGTGAGGAGTGATGCACGCCAACGCCACCCTGACACCTCGCCACCGGCTCAAGGTGGCCCAGCTCGTCGTCGACGACGGTTGGCCCATCAGCGAAGTCGCCGCCCGCTTCCAGGTCTCCTGGCCGACCGTGAAGAGGTGGGTCGACCGCTATCGCGCCGGCGAGTCGATGCAGGATCGCTCGTCCCGGCCGAAGACCTCACCGAACAAGACGGACAAGGCGACGACGAAGCGGTGCGTCAGCCTGCGGATACGGCTGCGTGAGGGCCCCGTGCAGCTCGCCGCCCGACTCGGCATCGCGCCCTCGACCGTCCACCGCATCTTGGCCGGTGCCCGACTGAACCGGCTCTCCTACATGGACCGCGAGACTGGCGAACCGATCCGCCGGTACGAACACCCCCACCCCGGCTCCCTGGTCCACGTGGACGTGAAGAAGCTCGGGAACATCCCCGACGGCGGCGGCTGGCGCTACGTCGGCCGCCGCCAGGGCGACCACAACCGAACGGCGACACCGGGTAAGCCGAAGAGCAAGTGGCACAACCCCAGGCTCGGGTACGCGTTCGTGCACACCGTCATTGACGACCACTCCCGCGTCGCGTACACCGAGGTCCACGACGACGAGACCGCCGTCACCGCGGTCGGGGTCCTGCATCGGGCTGTGGCGTGGTTTGCCGATCGCGGCGTCGCCGTGGAGCGGGTGCTGTCCGACAACGGTGGCGCCTATCGCTCGCACCTGTGGCGGGACACCTGCGAGGCCCTCTCGATCACCCCGAAGCGGACGCGTCCGTACCGGCCGCAGACCAACGGCAAGGTAGAGCGCTTCCACCGGACCATGGCCGACGGGTGGGCCTACGCCCGCTGCTACACCAGCGAGCAAGAACGACGCGACGCCCTGCCGGATTGGCTGCACCAGTACAACCAGCACCGCCCGCACACGGCCTGCGACAACCAGCCGCCGTTCTCACGATTGATCAACGTCCCCGAGCAGTACAGCTAGTCGTCGTCTAACCGGCCGATAGCCGTAACCACTTGCTCATCTAGTGGCGGTTACACTGGGGAACTATGAGCAAGTGGTTCACAATTATTTACCTCATCGCCGAGATTGCGGCCTTTATCGCACTCGGTGAATGGATCGGCTACGGCTGGACCGTCCTATTGGTTTTGGGCCTGTTCATTGTGGGGTTGGTCTTCGCCGCCATCGAGTTCAAGCGCATCTACCAGAAGTTATTGCTGGATACTTCTCGTACTCTTACCGAGTACGGACAGAAGCATCCAGAGGAGGCAATCAAGCGCTCGGCAAAGGGCGCGGGACACTTTGTGGCTGACTCGGCAATTCTGTTGGTTGGCTCTTGGCTGATTGCCCTGCCGGGCGTCGTCACCACCGTTGTTGGTTTCCTCATGGTGCTACCGCCGACTCGCTGGCTGATTCGTAAGAGCGGATCGGTGGCGCTGCTCAACGGACTCCGCAACTTCAGTGACCGCAGCATGATGGTGGTCTCTCAGTACGGCATGAACCCCGGTGCTCCAGGAACTGGCGCTGGTGCTGGCGGTTTTTCGGGTTTCCCTGGATTCTCTGGTGGTTTCCCGGGTGCGGATGGCAAGGCTTTCCCACAGGATAAAATCGTCCCACCGGCACCGGACAACGCCTGGGATGATGACCAGGACGACAGCGACAAGCGCTAACTCAAAAACTCGCAAACGTAGAGAGTTCTCTTATACAAGTGCACACTAACCGCCAAGCGCGCTCCAGCGAGCACGGGAACGTCGCTCAGAAAGACGCTTCGAAAGACATTCCGGAGAATCCGAATCGCTGGCAGGCGCGCTTTCGCGCGCTTACCCCACTAAAGCAGCGCCTCGTTCTCGCCTTCATTGCAATCCTCGCTGGTGGATTGCAGTTCTTAAGCTATGCGCCCATGAGCTGGTGGTGGACGGCCTGGATCGGCCTCGCCCTGCTCATTTTTGCCTACTTCTGCGCGGCCGATTGGAAATCCAGCGTAGTGGTGGGCTTCAGCTGGGCAACAGCGACGGCACTTTTCTCACTGCCGTGGATCGGCTCCTTCGTCGGCATTGGCCCCTACGTGGCGCTCTCAATTGTGCTGGGCCTGCTCACAATTCCGGCGGCGCTTGCGATGTGGCTGATTGCGCAATCCAGTTTCCCCCTCGCGCTGAAGCTCCCTGGCATGGCCGCTGCGCTCGTGGCAGGGGAGGCGCTGCTAGCCCGCTGGCCTTTCGGAGGCTTCCCCTGGCTCCGCGTTGCCTGGGGGCAGGTCGACGGCCCGCTGGCCCCAGCAGTGGCAATCGGCAGCACTGCATTGGTCACTTTCCTCGCTGCTTGCGTTGGTGCGGGACTGGTCGCGCTCACGCTACGTTCCTATGCAACCTCCGCTGCGCTTTTGGTGGGAGCGTTATTCGTCGGCTGGGTTCTTCCTGCGTGGACTCAACCGCTGCCTGAGCCTACGGCCGCTGACAACACCCGTGTCGCTGTAATCCAAGGCAATGTTCCGCGCCTCGGTTTAGAGTTCAATGCCCAGCGCCGCGCAGTCCTGCAAAACCACGCCGATGCCACCAATGAGCTGGCCCGACGTGTCCACCAAGGTAAGGAACAGCAACCGGATATCGTCATCTGGCCCGAAAACTCCTCCGATGTCAGCCCGTTTACGGATGGGGAAGCGGCACGCATTATCGAAAATGCCGCGATGAATATTGGCGCTCCCATCGTGGTCGGCACCTTTACCTACACCAATGGGGTGCAAAACACCATGGTGGTCTGGGATCCGCAGACCGGCCCCGGCGACCAGCACGAGAAAATCTATCTCCAGCCCTTCGGCGAAACTATGCCATTCCGCGAGCTACTACGCCACTTTTCCGACATGGTCGCTCACGCCGGAGACATGACTCCGGGCAACGGCGATGCCGTGGTCACAACGCCAGGCACAGATGGTTTAAAGAAGGTCAATCTAGGCGTGGCCACCTGTTACGAAGTGGTCTTCGATGGCGCCTTCCGCAACGCGGTCAACCACGGCGCAACCATGCTGGCCACGCCCACAAATAACGCCACCTTCGGTTTCACCGACATGACCTACCAACAGCTGGCCATGAGCCGCATGCGAGCCATGGAGTTCCAACGCTCCACGGCCGTCGCCGCAACCAGCGGTGTGAGCGCGATTGTGGATGCGCACGGAGACGTCGTAAAGCAGAGCAAAATCTTCGAGCAGAAGGTACTCACTGAAACTCTGCCTCAGTACGCCCACCTGACTTTTGCAGCCCGCTTCGGGACGTGGATTGAAGGTCTACTGACTGCATTCGGTATTCTTTGTGTGGTTGGTGCCGTCCTGCGTCGCCGTGGCGGAGATGCCAGGGCAGGCGCAGATGAAGTTGATGGCCGGGATACTGAGCAGAACATGCACTAAGGAGAATCACGAGTGACTGCCCTAAATGAGTCGACGCTGGTTGTCATTCCCACTTTCAACGAGCGGGAAAACCTGCCGGGCGTGATTGCACGCCTGCGCGCAGCGGAGCCTCGCGTCGACATTTTGGTTGTCGATGACTCTTCACCAGACGGCACCGGTGAGCTCGCCGATGAAATCGCTGCCGCTGACAAGTCGGACAACGGCGAAGAGCACATCTACGTCCTGCACCGCGAGGGCAAGGGCGGTCTCTGGGGTGCGTACCGCGCGGGCTTCGCTTGGGGTCTCGAGCGCGACTACGAGGTTCTCTGCGAGATGGATGCCGACGGCTCCCACGCACCAGAGCAGTTCCATCTGCTGCTGGAGAAGCTCGAGGACGGTGCCGATGTCGTCATCGGTTCCCGCTACATTCCGGGCGGCAAGACCGTCAACTGGCCAATGAGCCGTCAGGTTCTCTCCCGCGGCGGCAACCTCTACATCTCGCTGGCGCTCGGCGCGGGCATCTCGGATATCACCGCTGGCTACCGTGCTTATCGACGGGAAGTTCTCGAAACCCTTGACCTCGAGAACATTGGCAAGGCTGCGTACCTGTTCCAGACCGAGCTCGCTTTTGAGGCTGTACAGGCGGGCTTCTTGGTGGAGGAGGTTCCGATCACCTTTACTGAGCGCGAGTACGGCGAGTCCAAGATGGATGGCAGCTTTGTGAAGCAGTCTCTGCTGCAGGTCACCAAGTGGGGATTCAAGCACCGCTCGCAGCAGGTAAAAAACCTGGGGTCGGAGATTGGTCGCCTGGCTGGTCACGAGTTTAAGCAGCGATTCCGCAAGTAGGGCTAGGGCAGCCCCAAAGATTGCGGCCTACCTGTGTGGAGACGGGCTGCCTGTATGACTGCGGGCTGCAAATGTGAATACGGGCTGCCTGTATGAATGGGGGCTGCAAATGTGAAACTGTCTTAGTTTATGACAGTTTCAAGCCATTTTTCAGGCCATTTTTGTCATAAACGCAGTCAGTAACTCGGATCGGCCCGCCGCAGCCAGGCACCAACAAAAAACGGGCCCGAATAAGGAGCAAAACCTTATCCGGACCCATTTTGCAGCATGTAATTCACAGCTGCAGCGCCCTAAAGCTCACTAGCGCAAGCCAGCTCAAACCTTAAGCGTTCTTCTCTGCTTCTTCGGCTTCCTTCTGAGCCTTCAGCAGGCGAGCGGCGTTACGACGACGCTTGCGCAGCAAGTCAACACGCTCATCCAGCAGCACGTCGAGCTCCTCGATGGAGCGGCGCTCACGGAGCATGTCCCAGTGAGTCCTCGGCGGCTTCACCGGCTTGGCTTCAGTGCCTTCGCCTTCAACCAGCTCACCAATTTGGCCATTCTTGCACAGCCATTCACCTGGAATTTCCGCGTCATCCGCGAATGGGACCTCGAAGATCTCACCGGATTCAGTGCGGTAGCGGACCATCATTCGCGGCGCGAGGTCATGATCGCGATCGGTCTCATACGAAACGGCGCCCATGCGACTGCCACGAAGAACTCGATCTGCCATGTGGAACGTGCCCCCTTTGGTAGAAATACTAGACCACACATTATAACGCCTTAATCTGTATTCATGCCATAATTGACTTCTGTGTCAGATCAAAAGCCGAGCACAACTACTGCCAATTGCCAGTGGTGTGGCCGCGAAATGGAGGTCGCCATCCGCGGTCGCCGTCGCAAGTTCTGCAGCCAAGCCTGCCGGCAGCGCGCGTACGAAAAACGCACTGGCGTAGCAAAAGGCGCTTCCAGGCCGATTGCCGAGCGAATCAATTCGGATCTCACGCTAAAGACCGCCACCGATGCCACGAGCAGGCCGGCGGGCGATGACGTCGTAAAGCGAATAGGGGACGGGCTCTTCGAAGTACGTTGTCTCGCCGAAGACTTGCGCACCGCGCTTGACGACGGCATGGAGACTGCCGTCCTGCAGGAGATTACGCAGGAATTGATTATGAAAACGCGCGAGGTGGAACGGTTTATCCCATAGCGGATTAAAAGGATAGGATGAGCACTATGAATTCTGGTGTCCGTAAGTCAATTATTACTTTGATAGCCGTTGCAGTTGTTGCGCTCGCAATTGTTATTGTGGGGCCAGTTTTGTATCGCGTTTTCACGCATGAAGGGGTGCGTACAGAGGATTTCGAGGCCACGGAGCTGCCTGCAGCAACAACTGATGCGAATGGCACCTGGAAGATTATCGGTGGCGATAACTCACAGAACACTTCCGTTGGCTTTACTTTTAACGAGGTACTGCCGGGCAGCAGGCGTACGACGTCCGGTTCCACCCACGATGTCACCGGCGAGCTGAAGGTTGCTAACAACAATCTTGAGGATGCATCCATTGTTGTTGACATGGCAACTCTGACTAGCGATATTGAACGTCGTGACATCAATGTCCGCAACAATATTTTCAGCGTTGAGCAGTACCCAGAAGCTAAGTTTGAGCTTGCAGAACCACTCGATATTTCGAGCATTCCAGATAACGGCCAGTGGGCGAATATCGAGATTCCGGGACGCCTGACCATCCGCGGTGTCACCAATGATGTCACCGTACCAATGAAGGCCGCTCGTACCGAAAACTTGGTTTTGTTGTCGGGCACTTTGCCAATCAACCGCCTGGATTACAACGTGCGCCTGCCACAGTTTGTAGCCGCATCCATCGAGGAGAACGGCGAGCTGAACCTGCGCATTGTCGCGGAGAAGCAGGACGCGTAGGAGGCGTAGGTTTCTCGGCTGGCAGACACAGCCATCTAAAGAGAATCGCAGTAGCGCTAATCCAAAGAGGCTTATAGCCAGCGAAAATACACCTCGATTCGTCACTGTGACGCAATAAAGCCATTTAGCCACACACCACAGAAGTCCTGCCAAAAACAATTTTGGTAGGCCAGTTGGGAGTCACAACGATATGAACACCTACGAAGCAATGTTGCTCGCACGAAAGGTGCGAATGGTACTTCTGATTATCTTCATTGCATTCGTGGCCTACAAGGGCGTGTGGTGGCTCGTGGCTGTCGGCATACTCCTGATTGGCATGACGCTATGGCAGAACAAGCGGCTGCGGGAAGAGATCGCCGTCCGCAACGCGGATGAGCTTGCAGCGAACGCCAAGGACAATGAGCAATAATCCCGACGGCATAGATCAAGCGCCAAGATAGAACACGGCAGCAGAAAAAGCGGCGGCGAAAAAGGCGACAGTCCTGGAAATTCAGAAAACCCCAGGGCCAACCACTTTCATTATTTGTCCGATAATATACATTATGACATTTTGGCCTAAGGATCCCGTCCTCCCCATTGCCACCGATGCGCCATTGCCGTCAGACCTAAGGAATTTTTAGTAACATTTCTCGCATGCCTGAACTCTCAGACACATCCAGCAGCTCAGACAGACCCAATGCGTCCGACACATCAGATAGATCTGGCTCGTCCGACGACCCAGAGCCTCGCGCCAACGTTGGCGGGCTCTCTGTAGCCGCAGTAAGCGCAATCACCGCAGCAACCGCCGCAGCATCCCCAGCGAACGCAGCGAACACTTCAGGTGATGCCGCGTGATTGTATCCGCACTCATCGTCTTAGCGGTCTTTCTATTCCTCGTTTTCGCCAACGCAATTTTCGTTGCTGTCGAGTTTTCCTACCTCACGGTTAACAGGAACGATGTCAAGAAGGCCGCAAACGCCGGCTCAAAGTCCGCATACTTAGTAGACCGTGCTCTATCACGCACCTCTACAAACCTCTCCGGCGCACAGCTGGGAATTACGGTCACCAGCCTCGTCGCTGGTTTCCTTACCGGGCCTTCCCTCGGCGTGCTCCTCGAAGCCGCATTTGGTGGCACTAGCATCTCTCCCGCCACCGTCACTGCAATCAGCACTACGGGCGCTTTCATTATCGCGACTTTCACTCAAATGGTCTTTGGCGAACTCGTCCCCAAAAACTGGGCCATCGCCGAGCCCGCTAAAGTCGCAAACCTGGTGGTCAGGCCACAAAATGCCTTTATGTTCGCATTCGGCTGGCTGGTCTGGCTACTCAACAGCGCGGCTAATTGGGTGCTAAAACGGCTCGGCTTCTCCCCTGAGGAAGAGGTCGCCAGTGCCAGGACCGCGGAGGAACTCCGTGCCGTCGTCACGCGCTCTAGCGATGAAGGAAAGATTAACCCGCAGACCGCCGAGTTGGTGGCGCGATCGATTGAGTTCGGCGAGCGCACGGCGGCTGATGTGATGACGCCACGCACGCAGATTATCTTTATCGAAAATCAGAGCGTCGCAGAGATGCTGACGGTCGTCGCAGATTCCGGGCACGCCCGCTTCCCCGTCGTCGGCAACAGCGTCGACGACATTCGCGGCGTGGTGCATTACACCGACCTGCTCAGCGTGCCACACGCACAACGCTTGACGACGTCGGCTGCGAGTCTGGCCAAAGATGTACTCGTGGTGAACGACTCGACCACACTTGATCCGCTGATGCGGCAACTGCGTGAGGACGCATACCAGTTCGCGGTGGTTGTCGATGAGTACGGCGGCACGGACGGCATTGTGACGTTGGAGGATCTCGTCGAGGAAATCGTCGGTGAAATTGACGATGAACAGGACGATCGTTCGTTGCTCTACAGCCGGATTAGCCCCAATACGGTGATTGTTTCCGGTCTCATGCGCCCTGATGAGTTGGGAGAGATTCTAAACCTGGTCCTGCCGGAGGGCGAAGAATCCGACACTATTGGTGGATTTATCACCGAACGCTTGGATCGCATGCCTCGCTTCGGCGACACGATTACGGTCGAAGCCACCGACCACGAAAACCTCGATGAGGAGAACTTGCCTACCACCGCTGAAGTTGCTTTTCGAGTCGAGCGCATGGCGCGTCACCGCGTTGGCCGTATTCGTGTCCAGGTGGACCGCGCCGGCAACAAGGTCACGCGCACGGATGAAGGCGCTCACCAGGACGGCACCAGTCACAACCACGTCGAGCACAACAGCGAAAAGGAGGGCTAGAACATGCCACTACTTACTCTTATTTTGCTGTTGGCCCTCAATGCCTGGTTTGTCGCCGCTGAATTTGCGATGGTCTCGGCTCGCCGCGATCAAATTGAACCGGATGCCGTCAGCGGATCTACCAGCGCAAAGTACGCGCTGCGCGGTATCGAAAACGTGTCGGTCTCCCTGGCGGCAACACAGCTGGGCATTACCGCCTGTTCCCTGCTCATCGGTGCCGTCGGCGAGCCTGCGATTGCGCACTTCTTCGAGCCCTACATGACAGCGCTGGGACTCCCCACGGGCACCGCCCACGTGGTGGCACTAGTGTTGGCGCTGCTGATTGTCACTTTCTTACACATGGTTGTCGGCGAAATGGTGCCGAAGAACATCGCTATTGCGGCTCCCAGCCCGACGGCGAAGTTCGTGGCTATTCCGCTGTATGTGATTGTGCGGGTACTCAATCCGGTTATCTGGGCGATGAATACGACGGCGAACATCGTGGTTCGCAAGATTCTTCGCGCCACTCCGAAGGACGAGGTCGATTCCTCCTTCACCGCTAGTCAGGTGCAGGATTTCGTCGCCGAGTCCGGGCGTCAGGGCCTTCTCGACAATGACGAGCTCGCGCTCCTCCACAAAGCTCTCGGCTTCGAGCATCTCACCGCCGCGGATGTCACTATGCAACTCGACACCCTCGTTACCATTGGCCCCGACGCCACCGTCGCCGACATCGAAGAGCTCAGCGCACGCACGCGCTTTTCCCGCTTCCCCATCACCGATGCCGATGGCAGCTTCATCGGCTACCTTCATGTCAAGGATTTGCTCTCGCTTGACGACGGTCACCGCGACCGACCCTTCCCGCGGAATCTAATTCGCACCTTCGCAAGCGTCAGCCCGGATGCCAAGCTCCAGACGGTCATGCGGCTGATGCAGCGCGAGCAGGCTCACTTCGCCTTGGTGACGGAGGAAAACAGTACTTCGGAGAACTCTGTCAGCGGAATCGTTGCGCTGGAGGACGTACTAGAAGAGCTCGTCGGCGAAGTTCGCCAGGCAACAGCCTAGCGAGTGCGCCGACGAGCCCCGTCGATTCCAGCTGGTTACTTGCTGCTGAAAGCTTGTTAGCTAATTACTTCAGTGCAGCCAGTGCGGAGTCGTAGTCCGGCTCCGTGGTGATCTCATCGACCAGCTGGTTGTAAATGACCTTGCCCTCTTCGTCAGTGACGACTACGGCACGAGCAAGCAGGCCAGCGAGCGGGCCATCCTGCTGGACAACACCGAAGGCTTCGCCGAAGCCGTGGCGGAAGTCCGAGGCAACCTCAACGTTGTCCAGGCCTTCTGCAGCACAGAAGCGACCGAGAGCGAACGGCAGGTCACGCGAAACATTAACCACGACGGTGTTGTCCAGCCCAGCAGCGTCCTCGTTGAAGTGACGCACCGAAGCTGCACAAACACCGGTGTCTACCGACGGGAAGATGTTGTAGACGACCTTCTTACCAGCGAAGGTCTCATTGGTGACCTCGGCGAGGTCACCACCGGTGAGGGTAAACTCCGGAGCCTTGTTGCCCACCTGGGGCAGGTCTCCGGAAAGCTGGACTGGGTTGGACTGAAATGCGGTTTGTGTCATAGCGCCCTTTTTACCGCCTTTCGTCCGGATCCTCCAGGCTGTTTCCTGGAAATCAGTAGAATCGTGACAGAAATGAAATTCCGGGCCGCAGTATCTTGAGCAATCTTGCGTACCTTGCGGTCCGGGCCACGCTATTCAGCGGGCCCCACGTTTAAACTCCGAGGAAAGGCAGCCATGAGTTTGATTACCGCAATTGTGTCCATCGATGTCGAAGCTGACAAGATTCCGGAGGCCGCCGAGACCATCGTCGAGATCGACGGCGTGACTGAGGTCTACTCCGTTACTGGTGACTGGGACTTGGTCGTCGTGGTGCGCGCAACTAATCACGATGATCTGGCGGAAATTATTCCAAACCTCATCAGCAAGGTCGACGGTGTCATTCGCACTCAGACTCAGCTGGCTTTCCGCACCTACTCTCAGCACGACCTGGAAAGTGCATTCTCCATCGGGCTGGAGTAGGCGCGGTTTCTTCCACCGAGCCGTGCGGTATGCGGTAGCTACTTAACCACTTCCGCCATCGCGCGGCCTGCCTGGCGGCCACTGAAAATACAGCCGCCCAGGAACGTACCTTCCAGCGCGTTGTTGCCGTGGACGCCACCGCCACCGAAGCCAGATGCCTCACCTGCAGCGTAGAGCCCTTCAAAGGGAGTTCCGTCCGGATGCAGGCACTGGCCGTCGAGGGTCGTCTCAATGCCGCCAAGCGTCTTGCGGGTCAGCATGCGCAGACGAATAGCAATCAGCGGGCCATTCTTCGGATCCAAAATCGGTGATGGCGGCACGGAGCGGATGATCTTGTCCCCGAGGAAGTTCCGGGCCACGTTGACGTAATTGACCTGGTAGTCCTTAGAGAAGGGATTACCGGTCTGCATGTCGCGCTGACGAATCTGCTCCTCGAGCTTCTCCAGGTCAATCTTCAGCGCTGCGGCTCCGGACTCCCCGCCCGAGCTCGCCTCCACAATCTCGTTCATCCCCTCGACCAGCTTTGGCAGGTCGTCGGCAACCACCCAGTCTTCGCCGTTATCCATGAATGCCTGAATCGGTGCGGCAACACCAGAGGTCACCTTGCCAATCAGCTTCTTGATCTCCTTGTCGGTCAGATCCGGATTCTGTTCTGAGCCAGAGAAAATGAACTCCTTGGCCACGATGTTCTTATTCAGCACAAACCAGGAGTAAGAGTGTCCGGTAGCCAGAATGTGCTTCATCGTGCCGACAGTATCTGCACCCGGAATATATGGCGCAGGCAGGCGATTTCCTTCTGCGTCAAACCACATGGCCGACGGCCCCGGGATGATACGGATACCGTGATTCGGCCACACGGGATTCCAGTTCTTCATGCCCTCGGTGTAATGCCACATGCGGTCACGGTTGACGAGGTTTGCGCCGGCCTGCTCTGCAATCTCGATACCACGGCCGTCAACATGCTCTGGCACACCGCAGACCATGTCCTTCGGCATCTCGCCCAGGCGCTCGGTCGGCCAGCACTTACGCACGGCTTCCAGGTTGCCGCCAACACCGCCCGTCGCAATGCACACGGCCGACCCGAGGATCTCAAAGTCCTCCCCTGTTTCCTCACGTGACGACGCCACTCCTCGCTCTAAAGATTCACAGGGAACCAGAATCTTGCCACGCACGCCGACGGCGCGGCCATCTTCGACAATCACCTCGTCAACGCGGTGGCGATGGCAGTATTCCACCAGCCCCTTCTTCGCAGCTTCAGCGACCGGCTCTGCGAATACGCGGACGATTTCGGGGCCTGTGCCCCAGGTGAGGTGGAATCGGGGTACCGAGTTACCGTGACCGTCGGCACGCCCTTCACCGCGCTCAGCCCACCCGACGACAGGCAGGAACTTCACGCCGAGATTGCGGAGGTAGTCACGCTTCTCCCCTGCCGCGAAGTTCAGATAGGCCTTGGCCCACTTGCGTCCCCAGTTGTCTTCCTCGCGGTCGAACTGCGCGGAGTTGAACCAGTCAGCTTCAGCGAGCTCGCGGTTGTCCTTGACTCCCAGGCGGCGCTGCTCTGGCGAGTCGACGAGAAAGATTCCTCCCAGCGACCAGAAAGCCTGTCCGCCGAGGTTGTTGGCATTCTCCTGGTCGACAAGGATGACCTTCTTGCCGGCCTGCGTGGCCTCATACGTCGCGACCAATCCGGCAAGTCCGGCGCCGACGACAACAATGTCTGCAGTACGTGTGGTGCTCTGTGCGTTCATAGTTTCGTTTTTAGACCCTAAACATCGCCTTTGAGGTGGTTTTGCCTAAAAACGTGATTTATTTTTACAGGCTTTATTTATCTGGCGAATTTCCAACGCGCCCGGAGCTGCCCACTGCTAGTGAGGCCTGCGTGGCGCATGCACGAGCTCGACCTGTACGAGCGTGACTTTCTCTGCGCGCACGAGCGCTTCAAACAGCGACAGATAGTAATTCCACATCCTCCGGAACACTCTGTCGTAGCCGATACCAGCGGCTTCGCGCGCATGCGCCGCAAAGAAATCTCGCTGGAGCTGCAAGGTCGTCGCGAAGTGCGCCGGAATGTACTCTTCCGCCGCGATGCGCAGGCCGGTTTCCCGGTCCACCATCTTGCGCAGCTCTTCTACAGTGAAAAGCTGCAGCTGCGGCCACACGTAAGCGCGTACGAGGTCCAAGCTGCGCTCGGCGAGCGCATCGAATTTGTCCGTCGCTACCACCATTTGGACGACGATGGTGCCGCGGTCGACAAGCAGACGCTCGGCGCTCTTCAGCCAGCGCAGCGCACCTGCACGACCGAAGGTCTCCAGACGCCCGACGTTGATAACCGCCTCGAAGTCGGACTCGAATTCGCGTGGCGACGGAATGTTGCGATCCATCTGGATCACATCGACCACGCCGCGCAATCCGGCTTTTTCCACCCGTTCCAGCACCGTTTCGGTGTGGTCATCAGAGACGGTAATAACCTCCGCGCCCGCTCCCCTTTCTGCAGCCCGAAGGGCAATTTCTCCGCCTGCCGACGGCCATTCGGCGACACGGTCTCCGGCCCGGACTCGAGCAAGATCGAGGATGTGCTCAATATTGCGCACCTGGGCATGCAGAAAATCGGCACGCGCGACGGATTTCGGGGCATCGACATAAGTCACGTCAACTGACCAGTGCGAGGGAACCCCACCCTTGCCAGCACCACGGGCATAGTTTTGAATCTGTTCCCGCGACGAGGTTCGCACTCCGGAGGCGAACAGGCCGGAACCGCCCATCAGCAATTCGCCGGAATAGAGCTCCAGCAATGAGGTCGGCAACTCTCCCGCCATATCTGGCCCATCGAGACGCGGACGTGAACGCGCGACTTTCATCAGACCACGTGCCAGCGGCCCCAACGAAGCAATATCAAGCTCGGCGCTGAGCAGTCGGCTGAGAAGCTCTGGCAAATCATCACTGGACCATTCGCCCGCGAGATAGGCCTCCCCCAATCCGAGCCATTCTGAATCAGCTAGTCGAGAATAGAAAACAGGATCAATGACGCTGAAAATGACTGGACGAAACGATTCAGAACTAGTGGGAGATTCACTGCCGCCGCTAGAGCTGGCACCACCGACTCCGTCGATAGCCAAATCGGCGTCACCCGTCGACCGAGTAATGAAGGACTCTCCGACAAACTCACCGGATTCGACCAGTTCAATGCCGTTGTCCTGGCAGAGCCGCTCAAAAGAGCGTTCCATCATTTCGGCACGTTTCGCTAGGAAACGCCCCTCTGGAATACGCGCAACCCGAGGCCATCGCTCTGCGTCAATTGCCTGCCGGCTTGCCGAATTCACCCTGCCCGAACCTCCTAACAATCGCGCCGCATAAAGGTACGAATAACGAACTGAGTTTGCTCTCGAAGCCTACCGCGCAGGGACCCAGAATAGGCGGTGGCGCACCGAGAGGATTACTATTGTGGCTTGCCGGCTAAAAGCCGAATCTAAAACTTCGAGAACTTTAAAGTCTGTGAGGAGAAAATACATGACCGAGACTCCGTACCGCCCGCACTCCGGACGCCCGCACGTGGTCGTCATCGGTTCGGGTTTCGGTGGCTTGTTCGCGGCGAAGAAGTTGCAGGGCGCCGAGGTCGACGTCACTCTCATCGACCGCACTAACCACCACCTGTTCCAGCCACTGCTCTACCAGGTAGCAACGGGCATCCTGTCCTCGGGCGAAATCGCTCCGTCCACTCGTACGATCTTCGACGGAGTTCAGAACGTTCGTGTTGTCAAGGGCGATGTCACCGACATCGACGTCGAAAAGCAGGTTGTGACTTCGGAACTGGGTCACCAGACTTCCAAGTGGGAATACGACCACCTCCTGGTTGCCGCTGGCGCTGGCCAGTCCTACTTCGGCAATGATCACTTTGCCGAGTTTGCTCCGGGCATGAAGAACATCGACGACGCACTCGAAATCCGTGCCCGCATCATCGGCGCGTTTGAGCGCGCCGAGCTGACCAACGATCCGGCTGAGCGCGAGCGCCTGCTGACCTTCGTTGTTGTCGGCGCTGGTCCGACCGGTGTTGAGCTTGCTGGCCAGCTGGCCGAGCTGGCTAACCGCACCCTCGCATCGTCCTACCGCAGCTACAACCCGCACGCTGCACGCGTCGTCCTGCTCGACGGCGCACCGCAGGTTCTGCCGCCGTTTGGCAAGCGTCTGGGCCGCAAGGCTCAGAAGTCCCTGGAGAAGATGGGCGTCATCGTCAAGCTGGGCGCGATGGTGACTGACGTCAATGAAGAGGGAGTCACCTACAAGAACATGAAGGATGGAACCGAGGAGTTCATCCCGTCGTTCTGCAAGATTTGGTCCGCCGGCGTGTCCGCTTCCCCGCTGGGCAAGATGATTGCCGAGCAGACTGGCGCCGAGACCGACCGCGCTGGCCGTGTCGTTGTCAACGAGGACATGACAGCTGGTGACTACAAGAACGTCTACGTCGTGGGCGACATGTCCAACCGCGAGAACCTGCCGGGTGTTGCTCAGGTTGCTATTCAGGGTGGCGAGTACGTCGCCGCCAACATTGCAGCTGAGGCCGACGGCCGCGATGTCGCTGAGCGTCAGCCGTTCGAGTACTTCGATAAGGGCTCCATGGCAACCGTCTCCCGCTTCTCCGCAGTGGTGAAGATGGGCAAGGTTGAGGTCACCGGCTTCATCGGCTGGATTCTGTGGCTGGCCGTCCACCTGATGTTCCTGGTGGGCTTCCGCAACCGCCTCGTCTCCTGCGTCAGCTGGGGCCTGAACGTCCTGGACCGCAACCGTTGGCAGATGGTTTCCACCCGCCAGCAGATGTACGCACGCAACGCCATCGACCGCCTGGCCGAGTTCAACAAGGACAAGGCTGAGCAGGATCTGCCGCTGGAGGTTCGCGACACTCGCCGCGAGCACCGCGCAAAAAGGAACAAGTAGTTAACTTGCAGGTGGCCAGATTAGAAAACAGCTAATCACGACAAGCCACCTGCGAGCTTCCTACCAGGCCCGTTACCACCTATAACGATTTGCTACAGCGGCTTGTCGAGTACCGCAATTCGTAGGTTGGTGCGGGCCAGCAGTTTTTCATCTGCCTTGCGGGTGTGCTCAATACGCCACAGTTGCATGGTGCGCCCCAGGTACTCTGGCTCCGCCGTGGTAACGATTACCTCGCCAGCTCGGGCGGAGCGGTAAAAATCGGTGTTGTTGTTCACACCGACGACCGGCTTCTTCGCACCGCAGGCAACGAAACCAGCAATAGAGCCAGCAGTCTCACCTAGCGAGCAATAAACACCGCCATTGGCTAGGCCCCACGGTTGCAGGTGGTCGGGCCCGACCTCGAGCTCCATCTGAATTCGCTCCGGCCCGACATGGACAAACTTCGTGCCCAGCAAGGTATCTAGACCGCCGATTCCGTTATCGCCCAAGGTGCTGTTAAAAACAGCCAGCTCCTCATCGCTCAGCGCTTCCTGGCTCGCCTTCGTCGCCAGTGTCATATAATCGCGCAGCGCCTTCCTCTTCGCCTGCTCGGCGGAAGAAGCTGCAGAGTTCGAGTCCTGTGAACTGCCATTATTCGCAATAGTCTCGTCAGTCATGCCAAACATTGTGCCAGCGCACGCCATCACTCGTGGCAGTTTCAACGTTAAAAGCAGTAACAATTTCTGAGTCCCAGATACAACGAACCCCGGCCAGGCTTTAAGATGGTGGGCATGACCGATAACAATGAACTCGCACAAATTGGTGTCGTCGGGCTCGCCGTCATGGGCTCGAATATCGCACGCAACTTCGCCCACAAGGGACACACCGTTGCCGTGTACAACCGCAGTCCGGAGAAAACTCGCACCCTCATCGCTGAACACGGTGATGAAGGCTCATTCATCCCGTCCGAGACCATTGAAGAGTTCGTCGCTTCGCTGGAGCGCCCGCGTCGCGCTCTGATCATGGTTCAGGCAGGTGCCGCTACTGATGCGGTCATCGATCAGCTTGCCGACGTGATGGAGCCCGGCGACATCATCATTGATGGCGGTAACTCTCTTTACACGGACACCATCCGTCGCGAGAAGGCTATTCGCGCCCGTGGCCTGCACTACGTTGGCACTGGTATTTCCGGTGGTGAAGAAGGTGCTCTGACTGGCCCATCCATTATGCCGGGTGGAACGAAGGAGTCCTACGAGTCCCTCGGCCCGCTGCTGGAGTCCATCTCCGCTCACGTTGATGGCGTTCCGTGCTGTACTCACATTTCTTCCGATGGCGCTGGCCACTTTGTAAAGATGGTCCACAACGGCATCGAGTACGCGGATATGCAGGTAATTGGCGAGGCCTACCACCTGCTGCGCGAAGCTGCTGGCCTCACCCCTGCCGAGATTGCAGATATCTTCCGCGAGTGGAATAAGGGCGACCTGGACTCCTACCTGGTCGAGATTACCGCTGAGGTTCTCTCTCAGGTCGATGAGAAGACAGGCAAGCCGCTGGTGGATGTCATCGTTGATGCTGCTGGCCAGAAGGGCACCGGCCGTTGGACGGTCAAGGCCGCTTTGGACTTGGGCATTCCAGTAACTGGTATTGGCGAGGCCGTGTTCGCTCGCGCCCTGTCGTCTTCCCTTGCTCAGCGTGAGGCTGCCCGCAACCTGCCGTCGGGAAGCCTGGCTAAGGCTCCGGAAGATCGCGATGCTTTTGTGGAGCGCGTCCGTAAGGCGCTCTACGCTTCCAAGATCATTGCCTACTCGCAGGGCTTTGATGAGATTAACGCTGGCGCCAAGGAGTACGGCTGGGAAATCGACCGCGGTGCGCTGGCGACCATCTGGCGTGGTGGCTGCATCATCCGCGCACAGTTCCTGAACCGCATCAAGGAAGCGTACGACCGCAATCCGGAGCTGCCGGCGCTGGTACTCGACGAGTACTTCCGTGACCAGGTCACCGAGTGCCTCGACGCGTGGCGCGACGTTGTCGTCACTGCAGCACAGATGGGTATCCCGGCTCCGGTGTTCTCCTCCTCGCTGGCGTACTACGACGGCCTGCGTGCGGAGCGTCTGCCGGCAGCACTGGTTCAGGGGCAGCGTGACTACTTCGGTGCGCACACGTACCAGCGTGTTGACCGCGAGGGTGCTTTCCACACCCTCTGGTCTGGCGACCGCTCCGAGGTTGAAGCGTAGTCTTGAAGTCTGTCGCTTCACACTCTTGAAGTTAAAAGGGGTCTGAGATGCCATTTCCCAAGAAGGCAAAGCCTGATTTTGTGCCACGAGTTCTTTCCATCGCCGGCACAGACCCAACAGGTGGCGCTGGGCTCCATGCCGATTTGAAATCAATCGCCGCCGCCGGTGGTTATGGCATGGGCGTGGTCACCGCTTTGGTATCTCAGAACTCCGTGGGCGTTCGTGCCGTCCACACCCCACCTGTTGACTTCCTCGTCGAGCAGCTGGCTGCTGTAACTGAGGATGTCACCATCGACGCGGTGAAGATTGGCATGTTGGGTTCACGCGAACTCACGCAGGCCGTCACCAACTGGGTTCGGGAGACCAAGCCAGCCGTGGTTGTTCTCGATCCGGTTATGGTCGCGACCTCTGGCGACCGTCTGCTTGACGAAGATGCCATGGACGCAATGCGTGACTTGGTCGCGGAAGCCACCGTCATCACGCCGAATGTTCCCGAACTGGCATTGCTTGCCGACGCCCCGGAGGCCAGCGACTTCACTGAGCTGATTGAGCAGGCGCTGGAGTTCGCGAGCAAGAACGATGTCATCGTGATTGCAAAGACTGGTCACTTAAGTGATGAGGAAGCCGGCAACGCCGTGGCCTTCCCCGATGGCCAGGTTTTCTTCAGCTCTTCTCCCCGCATTCACACTGAGAACACCCATGGCACGGGTTGTTCGCTGTCCGCAGCTCTAGCCACACGGATTGGTGGGGGCTCTGCGATCAATGATGCCCTGCGCTGGACTACGCGCTGGCTCAGCGAGTCCATTCGTTTCGCGGATAACCTCAACGTCGGCCAGGGGCACGGCCCCATTGACCACGGCCACAGGGCTCGTCGCCTGGAAAAGGTCGCGCTTCGCCGAATGCAACCAGTGCATCTGAACTCCAGTTTTTACCCGGAGGCCATCGAAGGCACTGACACTGAGCAGCCGCCGAAGGAGCTGGAATCTTTCTTCGGCCACTCACTCCAGATTGCTCCGGCGGGCCCCTTTACTTCCCAGCTGTGGCGGGACATCGAGGACATCGTTGCCGAGATTGGCGGAATGTTCAGCGTCCCCACGATGCTCCGCGGCGACCTTTCCTCGGACGAAACCAACTTCTTCGTAGCGCAAGAGGCCTGGTACTTGCACCAAGTTTTCCCAGTCCTGTCGCATCTGGCAACCAAAGCACCCTGCGCTAAGGAACAGGTTCTGTGGTCGTCACTCGCACAGGAAGCCCTGGTGCGTGCGTTGGAATTGAGCAATAACGCGCTGGAAGAGACTTCTTCGGCGCTCGAGGACATCGAGCCGACAACCATCACGCAGCTTTTGCTGGACGTGCATTCTTCCTGTAGCGCTTTCAACCCATATCGGGTCGCCGTAACCAGTATCGTCGCCGAAATGTGGATTGCAACCGAGCTGACTCTGCAAGGAAAATCGCTGGTTGATGAGGATTCCGCGATCGCGAACTGGGTGGAGGTGTATTCCGACCCCGAGTATGTTGACAGTGTTCAGCAGGCTCTCGAGGTCCTTGAAAAGAATATGTCCACGGCCAGCGATGCGGAGCTCAAATCCATCCGCAACATCTTCCGTCGAGCCGCCATTCTTGAGCGCGAGGCCTATGCGCAACCGGGTCGCGGTTGGTAAATGTCATGGGACGGTAGTTTTCAAGCTCACCGGACGTGCCTATTGCATGGCTGTCCGGGGATAGCGGTATTCTAACAAGCATGCCCCCTCCTGCTGAGTCCAGTGATTTCAGACAGTTGGGCACGCCGGAAGCGATTGTGAGTATTCTGCGTGCCCAGCACATAACTTCGCCTACCGCCGTGCAGGTGGCGACTTTGCCAGATGCTTTCGCTGGCAAGGACGTTCTCGCACAGGCCCCCACAGGCTCGGGCAAAACGCTCGCATTCGGCATTCCGCTGGTCGCGTTACTCAATAACGCCTCTCCAGCGCTTCCCGGTTACCCGCGCGCGCTAATTATTTCGCCAACGCGCGAACTCGCAGATCAGATTGCTGATGTCCTCGCTGACATCGGTGCCGCTGCAGGTCTGCGTGTCTTGAGCTTGGTCGGCGGTGACTCCGTGGCCAAGCAGCAGACTCTGCTCGCGGCACCAGTCGATATCGCTGTGGTCACACCGGGTCGCGCACACGATTTGCGCCGCCGCGGTCTCCTCAGCCTTGAGCAGGTTCATGCCGTAGTCGTAGACGAAGCGGACATGCTCGCTGACATGGGCTTTCTGCCCGATGTTCTGGGCCTGGTCCGTGCGTGCCCGAAGTCGGCACAGCGCATGGTCTTTTCCGCCACGATTAACGACGACGCCGCGGGGCTTATCCGCGATCGTCGCGCAAGTAGCACTGAAGTTGCGAAGCACAAGGTCACTGCCTCCCGGTTGACCATGCGCAATATGCGGCATCTGTTACTTCGGGTGGAGGACAACGCTGAGGCAGACGAAGTGGTCGCCTGGATTGCCTCCCGCAAGGATCAGTGCGTCATTTTCGCCAACTCTAAGGCGCGTGTCGTGCAGCTGGCTAAGTTTCTACAGTTCTACGACATCAAGTTAGGTTTCCTCCACGGCGATCGCGGCCAGGCAACTCGTCGCGCAGTCCTCAAGGCCTTTGCCGACGGTGAAATCAATGTCCTCGTCACCACGGATGTGGCCGCTCGTGGCATTGATATCGATGCTCTTGACTTGGTTGTGCACGCGGATCCGCCAAGGGATTCCGCGACGTATATTCACCGCTCGGGTCGCACGGCTCGTGCAGGTGCTTCCGGCACGGTAGCGATGATTGTGCGTGACCGCCAGGTTGATCAGGCCCGCGAACTGCTGGCAGGGGCCGGCGTTGAAGCCGAAGAGCTGCGCGCCGCTCCGGGACTGCCTCGATTTGTCAAGGAACTGGGCGCACGACGTCCGCGCCGGGCTCGTCAAGATCAGAGCCAATCGACAGGCGGTGCTAGTGGTGCCGGTTACCGCGGGCGCGGCGGTCCGTCGGCAAGCGGAAAGAATCGTGCTGGCGGTCGCGTACACCGCCCCAAGCGAGGGAAAAAGAAGAAGAGATAATCAGTGGATATTGTTCTCAATATTGTCGCGGTTGTCGGATTTATCGCGCTAACCGCTGGCACCGGTCTCTTTGTGGCGTTTGAATTCGCGCTGACGGGACTGGAGCGGTCTACGATTGACGCCGACCGCGCCCGTTCAGCGGATGCGCCTGCTGAGGCCGTTCACAAGGCACATAATCGACTGTCCTTCCACCTCTCCGGTGCACAGCTGGGCATTACGTTGACCACGCTGGCAACTGGTTTCCTCGCGGAACCGGTGCTGGCGCAGTACTTCACGCCGATGTTGCATTGGATGGGGCTCAGCGAGTCTGCAGCGGGACCGACCGCACTGATTCTTGCGCTCATTGTGGCCACGATGTTGTCGATGGTCTACGGCGAATTGGTGCCAAAGAATGTCGCGATTACAGAGCCGTTGGCAGTAGCGCGAGTTACGGCTCGTCCGGTGATGGCGTTTAACTGGGTGTTCCACTACTTCATCCATTCGCTGAATGCCACGGCGAACTGGCTGGTGCGCAAGCTCGGTATTGAACCGGCGGATGAGTTGGCTTCGGCGCGTTCCCCGCAGGAGCTGGAAGCACTGGTGCGCAATTCTGCGGAGCAGGGGGCATTGGATGAGTCGAAGGCCGCTGTACTCGAGTCGTCGTTACGCTTTGGCGAAACGACGGCGGAGGACCTAATGACGCCGCGGTCGACGATTACCTCCCTCGATGTCGATGACACGGCGCTGGATCTGCTGGCTGTCGCTATCGAATCGGGGCATTCCCGCTTCCCCATTACTGACGGGGACCTCGATGCCACTGTCGGTGTTGTCCACGTCAAGGACGCATTTGCGGTGCCTGCGGCGAAGCGCTCAACCACCACCATGCGGGAGATTGCACGGCCTGTGCCGACGCTGCCGCAGTCGCTGGACGGCGATGCCGTGCTGGAGGCCGTGCGTTCGGCCGGTTCGCAGATTGCGCTGGTCGCGGACGAGTACGGCGGTATCGCTGGCATTGTCACCATCGAGGATGTCGTCGAGGAAATTCTTGGCGAGGTCTGGGATGAGTACGACGACAAGGAGTCCGAGCAGGAAGTCAAACGCGCGATCGAAGGCTGGAACTGCTCTGGCCTTGTACGTACCGACGAGCTGCCGACCAAGGTCGGATACTTCGCCCCAGAAGGTAGCTTCGAAACGCTCGGTGGCTTGATTATGTTTGCGCTCGGTCGCATCCCGGAGGTCGGTGACGTCGTCCTGCTGCCAGAGACCGAACGCGATTTCATGGACGAGTTCGAATCGGGTATCGCCGGACGCTGGTACGCCCGCATTCTAGCGATGGATGACCGCCGCGTGGACCGTGCCATTTTGATCCCTGTTACCAACGAGCGCGCTAAGGAGATGTTCAACCTATGAGTGACTGGTTTGGAATCCTCCTGACTTTCTTCTTGCTGTTGGTCAACGCGTTTTTCGTGGGCGCGGAGTTCTCACTTATTGCTGCTCGCCGTGACCGTTTGGAAGCGCTGCTGGCTCAGGGAAAGAAGCGCGCACGCACAGTTATCAATGCTTCTGAGCACCTGTCGATGATGCTCGCCGCCGCACAGCTGGGCATCACCATTGCCTCGCTACTGCTGGGTAAGGTCTCTGAGCCGGCGCTGGCACATCTGCTGGAAGCTCCCTTCCAGGCGATGGGTATTCCGGAGTCGCTGCTGCACCCGCTGAGCTTTGCCATCGCATTGATGCTGGTGTCAGTGCTGCACATCATGCTCGGTGAGATGGTGCCGAAGAATATCGCGCTGGCAGGACCGGAAACGATGGCCATGCTGCTTATTCCGGTTCATATGGTCTTCTACCGTCTGACCAAGCCGCTGTTGCTGCTGTTTAACTGGATGGCTCGCCATACGCTTAAGCTGTTCGGCATTGAGCAGCGCGATGAGCTCGACACCACTGTCGATTCCACTGAGTTGGCATCGATGATTGCGGAGTCTCGTCAAGAGGGGCTCCTTGACAGCGAGGAGCACGTCCGCCTTCGTCGCACACTGGCTTCGGCCACGCGCACCATTGAGGAGGTACTGATTCCGCACGAGCAGATTCGGCGCCTCCCCACCGCACCGACTGTGGGCGATCTAGAGACGGCGGTCACCGAAACTGGTTTCTCCCGGTTCCCCGTCGCTGCGGCCAACAATGAGCCCAACGAGTACCGCGGCTATGTTCACGTGAAAGATGTCCTCGACCGCGTCATGGATCCTGCCTCCGGCCCAGAGACAGCCATCCCCGATGACGAGATTCGCCCGATGATCGAGATTCCGATCGATGCCACGCTGGATGAGGGATTGCGCATCATGCGCCGCTACAGCGCCCACATGGCAGTGGCTGTACGCGCTCGCATGCCAAAGCCGCACCTGCGCGCAAACGCCCCGGCAAGCATCGCTCCGAAGACCGGTGCTTTCTCCGGCGCGGAGCAGATCGGCATCGTGGCTCTGGAGGACCTCATCGAGGAGCAGGTCGGTGTCGTGCGCGACTGGACCCACGAGGTCTCCCCGCGTCGCAGCGGTGCGCCAAAGCAGCACTCGACCGTGAACCAGCCCCGGACCCGACCGGGCAGCACGCAGGGACGCCAGCAGTGACGCCTACGCCCGATTCGTCTTTCGATTGGCGTGAAGCCAAAGCAAGGCATATCGCCCGCGTCGATGTCCTGACCCGCGACCACCTGTCCCGTCGCAGTCGCGGCCAGCGCCACCCGGTCTGGGACTTCATCTTCGAGTACTACCCCGTTAAACCCGGCCAACTCCGCCGCTGGTCACCGGGCATCGGCGTAGATCTTCCCGGTGCGACGGCCAAGGACATCAGTCACCTGAAGTTCTTTACCCTCGACACGGACGACACTACCGATAGCCCTGCCTGCAAGGAGCCCACCGATACCGCCTCGGGGACGGCGCGTATGGATGTTTCGGCGTACGTCGATAAGCGAGGTAAGACGGTGGCGTACATCGGCCATCTGTTGCGTTCGACGCGCGCGAATCCGGCGCACTTTGACTGCTTTGGCCTGCATGAATGGGCGATGGTGTATCGCCAGCCGGAGCATCGTCATCCGGAGCCACTGCGGCTGGGTCAGGCAGGCACGGACGAGGTCGTCGAGGCCCACACGGTTCGATGTACGCACTTCGACGCCTTCCGTTTCTTCACGCCCGACGCCGTGCCGCTCAACGAGTTTGCCCCGACGCGCGAGACACAGCCGCACTGTGAGCAGATGGGGTGTCTGCACGCCAACATGGACTTGTATAAATGGGCGACCAAGCTCGGCGAGGCGGTCCCCGGCGACCTGTGGCTGGATACTTTCGAGCTCGCGTGCAGTGCCCGTGAGTTGGATATGCGCGCCGCTCCCTACGATCTGCGGGATTGGGGTTTTGCGCCCATTCGCATCGAAACGCCCGAAGGCAAGGCCGAGTACGTCCGCCGCCAGCGTGAGCTCAGTGCGCGTGCCGATGTTCTGCGCGGCCGTCTTCTCGAAGTGGTAGATGTCGCATTGTCCACGCAGTAAAGTTGGCAGGAGTTACGTGCGCGTTTGTGCTTTACGACGAGGTCTGCTGCGAGTCGGCAGTGCCGAGCACACTCAGCATAGAAAGGGCTAGAACGACATGGGACGACACGCCTCGGGTGAGAACAACTATCGAGTGGCTAAGGGGCCTTTTATTGCCGTCTTGGTCGTCATTGTTCTGGTCGCTGCGGTTTTTGCCTGGGTTAATTTGCGCAAGATCAACGATTCGTCGATTGATGCTGACCGTGCACGGTGCACGAAGGGTGACCTGACGCTGGTGGTGACCGCTGATCCTGCTGCGGTGGGCTCGGCACAGAAACTCGTGCAGGACTATGGCGAGTCAAATCCCGTGGTGAGGGACTTCTGTGTGCGGCCACAGATTACGGTGGCGGGCTCGCAGGAGGTTGTGAACGCCCTGACTGAGGCTGGCGGTGCTGAAGCTGGTGAGGGAGCTCCGGAGGACCCCGCTGCGGATGAAGCTGGTACCGGAATTATGACTCCGGGCGTCTGGATTCCCGCCGATATCTCTTTCGTGGACCAGGCGAAGAACTCGGACAAGGTCAAGGTCAACAACCCCAAGACGTGGTTGCCGCCGATTGCCAGCGGCGTGGCCTTCACAACCAATCGTGCTGACCAGCTGAACAATGCCACCTGGGAAGAGCTTGCGGGATTGCGCGTAGCCGCCCCCGGTGGCTCCGATGCGGCACTGTCCGCCGTGATTAGTGCTCGACTTGGCGGTGGCCCGGATGTCGCTCGCGAACGCGCGGGCTTGGGTGAGGTCTACACCTCCAATACCCTGCTGACCATGCTCAGCCAGAACGTCGCTGATTTCGACGGCGTGGCCGCGACCCAGCCCATGCTGCAGATGGCCGGCGAAGGGCTGAAGCTGGTCTCCCCTGCGGATGCACCCCAGTTGCACGCGCCAGTTGTCACCTTTGGCTCCGGCGGCAAGATCGACGAGAACACGGCTCGCGCAGCCGAGGACTTCCGGAACTTCGCAGCAGATCATGGCGCCGACGGCGAAGCTGCTGAGAGCACTTTCAGCCCTGAAATAGCGGAGAACTTTGGGGTGCTCTCGCAGATTCAGACGGATTCTTTTGCGCTGCCGCCAGCACTGGAGCAGCCGGACGCGCAACAGCCCGCAACTGCGGTGGGTTCGGCGCTCCTGCTCGCTGACACCTCCGAGGGCGTCGATGTTGGGGCGCTGTCTGCGGCACTTTCCGGCGCTATCGATGCGGCACCTGGTGGCCGCTACGGCCTGTGGACATTCGCACCTGAGGTGAACCGCCTCGCGGAACTTCCCGCGCCCGATGACGAGGCCAACAACGGCGCGGACGCCGTAAAGGGGTCGCTGGCCGAACTTCCGGCCGGTGGTGAGGCACAGTTCTGGCCAGCGCTTATCGATGCCTACCAGGCCGCCCGCGACACCTACTCCCCTGACAAGCCGAACCGTCTCGTCGTGCTCACCTCTGGTCGCGATGCCTCGGGCGCCGATGCCGCCGAGTCTGTCGAGAGGATTAAGGAACTCATTAGCCCGGACCGCCCGGTAACGATTGAGGTCATCGTGCTTCCCGACGGCGACAGCTCCAGCCCCGAGCTGCAGGAAGTGGCAAATATGACCACTGGCTCTCTGCGCATTGCGGCTGACTACGGCGATGGCCTGGCCTCTCAGTTGGCTGCGGCTATCGGTACGGAGTAAGTAGAAAAAACCGCCTCCATCTGGTCCAACCTCGGGAGAGGTAAGACGGAACCAGTTGTGGAAGGCGGTTTTCGTTTAGTTTGTTTCGGCTATTTGAACGGAGGCCATAGCAGCGACGCCGCTGTCCAGCCGTATCGTTGGCGGTTACCGTATCTGTTGGCGGTTAGGAGATGCGGCGGCGACGACGCTCAGCCAGCTCGTCGATGCCAGTACCTGGGTTCTCCTGAGTACCGTCAATACGCTCGGACGGGAAGGAGGCGATGGTGCCAGTCAGTTCCTTCATAATGCCCGGGACAGCAATGCCGAACACTCCCTGGCCACCGTTGAGCAGGTCGATGACCTCTTCATTGGAGCGACACTGGTAGACGGTGCGACCGTCGGAAACCAGCGTGATGGTAGCCAGGTCATCGACTCCGAGATCGCGCAGGCGGTCGACAGCCAGACGGATGTTCTGCAGGGAAATACCGGTGTCCAGCAGACCGCGAACAATCTTCAAAACGAGGATGTCGCGGAAGGAGTACAGACGCTGGGTACCCGAGCCCTTGGCGGTACGGATAGAAGGCTCCACCAGCTTAGTGCGTGCCCAGTAGTCCAGCTGGCGGTAAGAAATGCCCGCTACCTGACACGCGATGGGAACGCGGTAGCCAACCTGCTCGTCCGGCCCCATGTCGAACAGGGATTCCTGGACCGCGCGCGGCTCTTGCGAGTCCGACGCACGGAGCTCATTGTCGCCAAAGAGCGAACCACTGTTGTCGTCGACCATATAAATTCTCCCGAGGTAGTTTCACTGCCGTTATTTATCTTTCGCCAAGGTTAATCGGCTGTCAATACATCACAGGACGACACGCCGAATCTCTAAACCTAAAGTTAAGGTTTAGAGTTTGGAGCCGCAGTTTCCCCAGCTCAAGCACAACCCGGGAGCAAAACCGCAGGACGGGATGAAACTATAACTTCCGAAAAGTTACCCCTTTTATGGGGTCATTCAGCGACACGCCGGAGGAAATAAGCGTCACAACTACCCCAAAAGTAGCCAGTTATTCACTCCAGTCACACGTTTAACGGTCGCCATCGGAAGCTGAATCGGCGCCACCGTCGGCTTCACCATCAGACTTCTTGTCCTCCGCATCACCATGCGGCTCGGCGAAGTAGTCAGCATCAATGCTGTCGAGGAATTCCGCAAACTCCGACACCGATGCCTCGACGGAGTCGGTCTCCGACTCGTCGGCAAGCGAACCGCCATTGGTTGCGACGAGACGCGCCGCTACCGACGTGGCGTCGAGCACATCACGCGCGACATACAGCGGAACCTCAAGCTCGCTAGCGATAAGGATGAGGTCGGAGGGCCGCATATCAATCTCTGCGCCACCTTCGAGCACCAGGCTGGCGATGAAAACGCCCTCATGCACGCCCGTAATCTGGCCGCGCAGGGCGCTCTGCCCCACCATGTCCAGCGTATCGACGAAGACCTCATGCATGCCCGGGCGACGCTGCGTAGCGCCGGTCTCACGGGCGGAGTACTCCGTCGCCGTCGCCAAATCAATCCAAATCGGGATAATCCGATTGGTCTCTTCGGCATGCAGGAGCAGCACTGGATCGTCCTCAGGAGGATGCGCCATCCAGTCTAGAAACTTGACTTCTACGAGTTTTTCGTCCATAACAGCGATAATTGTAGCGAGCCGCTATTTACGCGGGACTACCGACTACTTCCCCAGGTCCTTGTTGACCTGGCGCTTGACCAAAGTGCCGTGCAGCGTGACCATCAGCGCAGTCATCTCACGGCCCATCTCCACAGCCTTCTGCTTGCCGCTAGCCGCACGCGACTTACTCAGCGGACTAGCAGCGAGCGACACCAAATCTGCCTCACGGGCCGCAGCGGTACGCACAGTTTTGAGGTGGCGGGCATCCAGGCCAAACTCAGCCAGCTTGACCGCCGTCTCAGTGATGAGCAGGTCATCGCCATCGAACATGTTCAGCGTGTCCGGAGTAATCAGACCGACTCGAACCAGTTCAGTGATGAACTTCTCGCTAGCGCCAGTGCGCTCTGCCAGCTCCGCCTGCGTCAGCGAGACCACTGCGGCTTCGCGGAACTGATCCGCCGTCACCAGTGGAGTGACCGATGCCAGCCCGTCGCCGCCAGCGTTGCCCGCATCAATTTCGTCGAGCTGCTCTTTAATAACCTTCAGCGGCAAGTAGTTATCGCGCTGAACGGTGAGAATGTAGCGCAGGCGGTCAATGTCCGCCTGGCTGTAGCGACGATATCCCGAGGAGCTACGCGACGGGCACAGCAGCCCCTCCGACTCGAGAAAACGAATTTTGGACAGCGTTACATCAGGGAACTCAACCTTGACTTCCTTCAGCACAGCACCGATGGTCTTCTTCTTGCCCACCGAGCGTGCTTGCTTCGCAGTGCTTTCCGACGAAGTCGGCTGCGAAACTGCTGATTTGCGTACTGCTGCCACTGGTCTTTTCCGAGCCTTTACAAAAATAAGGGGTTAATGCCGACAGGCGTCGACATTAACCGATGTCGAATTAGTTACCGATCAGGAAGACGAGGCGGAACTTACCGACCTGAACCTCGTCACCATTAGCCAGAACCGCGGAGTTCTTCGGCTCGCGGTTAACGTAGGTACCGTTCAGCGATCCCACGTCGACGACCTCGTAGGAGTCACCGTTCTTGCGGAACTCTGCGTGACGACGGGAAACAGTCACATCATCGAGGAAGATGTCGCTGTCCGGGTGACGACCAGCGGTGGTGACTGCCTGATCGAGCAGGAAACGCGAACCCGCATTTGGCCCCCGCTTGACAACCAAGAGTGCCGAGCCCGCCGGAAGTCCTTCAACACCGGAGACCGTGGAGTCCGTGTTAGAGCCGGACTCCATTTCCTTCAGCAAATCTGCACGGAAGACCGAGGTGGTCTCGACCGATGCCTCTGGCTGGCCGCTATTGCTAGTCATATCTTTCCCTCCGGGATAACCTTGGGCGATTTACTCGTTACTTTTTAGATAATAGCGCCCCAACCGCTTTCGTGTTGTTATCTAATCCCAACCATGTTGTGACGCAGCTCACCAGCAGGGTATGTACAACATGATTGATATGCGTAAATACCGACATCTGAGAGCTTTCTCTGTGGGTGTACCTAGGCCGGTCACCTGAGAAATATTTTCAAATTGTTACCAAACTTGTGGTTACGGCTTACCTAAACATCGCGGCAATCGAGCCGACGACCGAGCCACCACCATTGCTCAATGGGTTGTCGTTGACCATGTACGTCCACGTCGAGCTCGGGCGAGCAAGACCCGTGTCCTCCAGATGTGCGCCTTCGCCGTCGATTTCGACCTCCTGGAAGGTCTGCACCGACTCGGTAACGGCATTGTTCACCAGGTTCTTAAAGGCGCCGATGGCGGCGCGGTGGAACTCATCAATGGGGCTTTCCTTAGCCAGCGCGCGCAGATGAATCGACTCCCGCAGGTCATCCAGATCTGCCAGGTGGTCCGACCATCCGCGATCCAGGTGGCTCAGCATAATTTCCCGGGCAGCGTCCTCGGCGACATCATGCCCGACTGCGGCTTCGACTTCCTTCGCCCGCGCCGATGCCAACTTGGACAGTTCTTCCCAGGCAGCATTAGTAGTCAGCAGTTTCTCCCTGCGCTCATCCAGAATCTCGCGCTGGTCACCGATGAGCTTGTTGTACTTCCACGTCGTCGCATGAATCGACAGCATGGTCGCCTCTGTCACTCGCTGTGCGCGGTCAATGAACTGGTAGGCCCTCTTATCGCGAACGCGGCCATCGTCCTCGGGCAGCGCGCTCAGCGTCTCGCCAGCAGCGCCTTCGGAAATTACCGGATCATCCAGGGAGACAAAGAACACCGACGAGCCCGGATCGCCCTGGCGCCCGGCGCGGCCACGCAGCTGATTGTCCAGTCGGTCAGTGCGGTGCTTGCCCAGACCAATGACGCATAGTCCACCGCGCTCAACGACGGCATCGCGGTTGGATTCGTCTGCCCCGCCGAGGCGAATATCGGTTCCTCGTCCGGCCATCTGGGTGGACACCGTCACGCGGCCAGTATCGCCAGCATTGGCGATGACTTGGGCCTCCAGCTCGTCATTTTTCGCGTTCAGCACCGAGGATTCGATGCCGCGCAAGACCAGCGCATCGGCTAGTCGTTCCGATTCCGCCACGTCACGGGTGCCTACGAGTATTGGTCGACCAGTGCCGTTGAGTTCCACGACCTCGTCGACAAGCGCGGCGAACGCGTCGTCGGTGGTGGCGTAGATGCGGTCGGGCTCGTCGTCACGAATGCATGGGACGTTGGGTTCGATGACGGAGACGTGGAGTCCGTAAAACTCGCGGAACTGGTCTCCTGCGGAGGTGGCGGTGCCGGTCATGCCGCAGGTGATGTCGTAGCGGCCGACGAGTTGCTGGATGGTCATGGAGTCGAGGATGCGGCCGCCCTCAGAGACTTGCAGGCCCTCCTTGGCCTCTACCGCTGCTTGCAGACCGTCCGGCCAGCGCTGCAGTTCCGCCACGCGTCCCTTCGAGGCGTCGATGAGCTGTACCTTGCCATCGCGCACGATGTAGTCGACATCGCGCTGCAGCAACTCGTGGGCGTGCAGTGCAACGTTGACCTGAACCAGGGTGGTGCCGACATGTTCGGCGTCGTACAGCGAGCCGATGCCAAGCAGGCGTTCGACGCGTGCGGCGCCGGTGTCGGTGAGGAAGACGTTGCGACGACCTTCGTCGACGGTGTAGTCGTCGCCGAGCTGCAGGCGGCGCACCACGTCGGTGATCTGTCCGGTCGGTGCTGTGCCCGGCTCATTGCCGGCAAGCACGAGCGGGACCAGCGCTTCATCGACCAACACGGAGTCGGCTTCGTCGATGATCACGACATCAGCGGGCGACTGCACGCGGTCTTCGATGGCCGGCGCGCAGCGGTCGCGCAGAACGTCGAAGCCGAGTTCGTTGACGGCGGCGTAGACGATGTCTGCCGCATATGCTTTACGACGCTCCCCCGGTCCCTCCTGCGGCGAAATAGCCGCCACCGAGAGCCCTAGGAACCCGAACAGCGGTTGCATCCACTGCGCGTCGCGGCCTGCGAGGTAGTCGTTGACGGTCACGGAATGCACGCGGTGGCCGCGCAGCGCGAAACCGGCTGCAGCCAAGGCGCCGGAGAGAGTCTTACCCTCACCGGTGGCCATCTGGATTACGTCTCCCTCCATGAGCGCCAGTGCGCCTTGCAGCTGCACATCGAAGGGACGCATGGACAGGGTGCGCTGGGAGACTTCGCGGAGCGCGGCTAAAAGCTCCGGTGCGTCGGTGGCGTGTTGGCGGGTGAAGTCGGCGAGGTCGGCGTCGGAAAGCGCCTGTACCTGTGGCTCGAGCTCAGCGGCGCGTGCCACGAGCCCTACGCTGCGTTTTTGGTTGCGCCCTTGCTTGCCGCTAAGAGCCTTCCAAAACCAATTAAACCCAGCCATCTTCTACCCTTCCTGCGCGCGTGTGGTTGTCGGCGCGTTCTGACTCACCAGAGTAATCAATCTGGGCCGGCCTTCGGAGTGTCAATCGCTGCCAGCGAATTTGCACCATATGTCTTTAGTCACATCTTGAGTTTGAAACAATGGGTTTAACACTTGATGCGAGCAATTTTCGGAAGGACTTGAATCCCCTATGGCAATCGAATTCATCCCCACCGCTGACCTGGTTGACGAGATCGGCCCGGACGTGCGTTCCTGCGATACTCAGATGCGTAACCTCGGCGGTCGCGTGGAGTTCTGCGGCAAGATCTCCACGGTCAAGTGCTTCCAGGACAACGCGCTGCTGAAGAAGGTCCTCTCCGAGCCGTCTGAGGGCGGCGTGCTTGTCATCGACGGTGACGCTTCTGTGCACACGGCGCTGGTCGGTGACGTTATTGCGGGGCTCGGCAAAGACAATGGCTGGGCTGGTGTGGTCGTCAACGGCGCGATCCGTGACTCCAAGCTGATTGGCGAGATGGACTTCGGCTGCAAGGCGCTTGGCACCAACCCGCGCAAGTCCACCAAAACCGGCGAGGGCGAGCGCGACGTCGTTGTCTCCTTCGGCGGCATCGACTTCGTTCCGGGCGAGACGCTCTACGCTGACTCCGACGGTATTGTCGTGCGCTAGTGCGCTTGTGAGCTGTGGGCAAACAAAAGCCTTAAGCAATAGCCGTAAACAAAGCCGCCGCCTCCCGGAATCTTCCAGAAGACGGCGGCTATTTTTGTCGGGCTGACCGGATTTGAACCGACGACCCCCTCACCCCCAGTGAGGTGCGCTACCAAACTGCGCTACAGCCCGCGTGCACGAAAGTGCAACGAGCTATAGGTTACATCATTGGTGTTTGCTGGCGGAAATCGCCCCAGACCCCTGCCTTTCCTGCGGCATTACTGCAGGTAGATGGTCACAGGCGTGGATGTCTCCGCCATCTGTCCCTCCGGCGGATCAATCGAGGCAACCTTACCCATGATCGCGGCCACAGAGTTGGTCGGATTGCCCTCGGCGTCGACGACAGTCACATTCTGGTAGCCGTTGGTACGCAATTCCACCTCGACCGATGCCGGGCTCTTGCCCACCACGCCCTGCGGGATGGTGCCCCAACCGCTGCTGCGCTCACCGGGGCCGGGGATAGCTGGCGGCGACTCGCGAAGTTGGTCGAGCTCCTGCTCGAGGCGCTCACGGGTGTCGTTAATCGTGCCCGACGGGTCCAAGCGATCGGTTGGGCTTGTCGTGGTTTCTTCCGGCGAGGTTGTCGTCGGCGTCGGGCTTGACGACGTCTCCTGCGTCGGCTCCGCCGTATTGTCGTTTTTGTCCTCGGTTCCGGAAGTAAAGGACAAAACCAGGGCTACCAGCGCGACTACGGCCACCATGGCGGCGATGGCCACGATGGCGACAGGCTTGCCCCAGCCCTTCTTGGAGTCATCATTGCCACTGTTGCCACGGTTATTACCGCGGTTGTTGCCGTTGTTCATGTCACCGTAACCGCCTGCACCACCTGCGGCGTACTGCTGGGTTGCGCCTGCCTGCTGGCCCGCCTGACCATAGCCGCGTTCTTCTTCAGAAAGCGGGGCCCAGTACTGGTCGCTACCCTGTGCGCCTGAGCCTGCGCCACCGCCTTGCGCTCCGGCACCGGTACCTCGCGAGTTCTCAAAACGTGTTTCATCGCCACGCTGCAGGAATTGTGTCTCAGAGGAGTCGCCGCCGAAGTATTCGGTCGGCTGCTCGCCCGCGAAGTCGGCATCCGGGTTGTATCCGCGGTATCCCTCGTCCCGCGGAATGTAGCGAGTCGCGGAGTCATCGCCGTATGAGCTTGAGGAATCGCGTCCGTAGCTGTTGTCTCGGCCATCGTGCTGAGAGCCGTCACGGTTATTGCCGCGCCTGACCATTGTCAGTTCTCCTTATCGCTAATTTCCTAAAACTCCAAAATGCCAACGAAAAGCCCAAAATGCAATTGCCTAAATCACATTTTGGGCTTTTCTCCGCTCAATTCGAGCGACTAGCAGTCCTGAACGGAACTACCTGACGGCGCTTAACTGCAGGTCCTAGCGGCGCTTCTTCTTCTCGCGGACACGCACCGCGATGCGCACCGGCGAGCCCTCAAAACCGAATTCTTCACGCAGCTTGCGCTCCAGGAAGCGACGGTAGCCGTGTTCCAGGAAGCCGGTGGTGAACAGCACAATCACCGGCGGGCGCGAGGATGCCTGGGTGGCAAACAGCACGCGCGGCTGGCGGCCACCACGCAGCGGTGGCGGGTTCTGCTGCATAATCGCACGCAACCAAGTGTTCAGGCGACCAGTGGAGATGCGCTTATCCCACGACTCCACGGCCTCCAGCATGGCCGGCTCCAGCTTCTGCACAGCGCGACCAGTCTTGGCGGAGATGTTCACCCGACGAGCCCACGGCACGTGTGCGAGCTGCTCTTCAATTTCGCGCTCGAGCAGGTCGCGGCGGTCCTCATCCATGAGGTCCCACTTGTTGTAGGCGACCACAAGTGCCCGACCGGAGTCGAGGATCATCCGCAGCACGCGCTGATCCTGTTCGGTAATCTGCTCGGAGGCATCGACCAGAAAGATCACGACCTCGGCGTTGTCAATCGTCGAACGAGTACGCAGCGAGGCGTAGAACTCGTGGCCCTTGGCGGTCTTGGTCTTCTTGCGGATACCAGCGGTATCCACGAAACGCCAGAGCGCCTCGTCCATCTGCACCAGGGAGTCCACCGGGTCAACCGTGGTACCGGCCACGTCGCTGACCACTGCGCGATCTTCACCGGAGAGCTTGTTCAGCAGCGAAGACTTGCCCACATTCGGCTTACCCACCAGCGCCACGCGGCGCGGCCCGGTCGGCAGCGACTTCGCACGCGGCACCTCCGGGAAGGAGGACACCACTTCGTCCATCACGTCGGCATTGCCACGACCGTGAAGGGCCGAGGTTGGGTGCGGCTCGCCGAGCCCGAGGGCCCAGAACTCCGCGACGTCGCCAAGCTGCGAATCCGACTCAAACTTGTTGGCGGCGAGAATAACTGGCTGCTCCGCGCGCTGCAGGCGGCGGGCCATGACCTCTTCCGTGGCGGTGATGCCGACGGTGGTGTCGACGACCATGACAATCACATCGGCGGTCTCCATGGCGGTCTCCGCCTGACGAGCAATCGCCGCATGCATACCCTTGGCATCCGGATCCCAGCCGCCGGTGTCCTGCACCCAGAAACGACGACCGCCCCATTCACCCAGGTAGGAGATGCGGTCACGGGTCACGCCCGGGAAGTCTTCGACAACTGCTTCACGACGGCCAATGAACCTGTTAACCATGGTGGACTTACCAACATTCGGTCGTCCCACAATGGCCACGGTCGGAAGAGCTTCTTCCTCCTCGTCGCTCACGCCAAGCGCTGCGAAGGCGTTTTCCAGTTCTTCCCAGTCGGCATCGTCGTCGATCTGGCCGGTTTCGGCGCGCTCGATGGCTTCGGAGATGATTGTCTCGTGGTCAGCGATCGTGCGGTCGATGAACTCGTCTGCGCTGGTGTGGCTGCCTGCGGTGCCCGGCGCGTTTTCGCTCTCCACGTTTGCGACCAGGTGTCCGGCGGTGTCGTCCTCGGAGTCGTCGTAAGAGCCCTCGTAAGATTCCTCGAACTCCTCGTTGTCGACATCGTCCCAGTCCATGGTGGACCCCGGGTAGCCGGCCTCAACGACATCGAGGACGTTTTCCACGACCTCTTCAATGTCCATCTCAGAGGTGTCCAGAATGAATGCGTCCTCGGCTGGCTTCAGCGGAGAGGTCGCACGGTTGCTGTCGAGTTCGTCGCGGCGGATGACGTCGGCAAGCACGGTGTCGAAGTCAGCCTCACGACCAGCAGCGATGTCCTGGTCGTAGCGGCGGCGAGCGCGGACCTCGGCGGAGGCGGTCATGAAAATCTTCGCCGGAACGTCCGGGAGCACCACCGTGCCGATGTCGCGGCCTTCCACCACACAGCGCACAGCCGATGCGGCCAGCGAACGCTGGAGTGCGACCAGGTTGGTGCGCACGGCCGGAATCGCGGAGACCGCCGACACGTTGCGGGTGACCTCCGGGCCGCGAATCTCGCCGGAGACATCCTCGCCGTCGAGGAGGACGGCGGTGGAGTTCGGGTCATCGGAGACTTCCAGTGGCAGGGCGGCCGTCGCCTTGGCCACGGCTTCCTCATCAGTCGGGTCGATACCCTGGCGCAGCACCCACAGGGTGGCAACGCGGTACATAGCGCCGGTGTCCAGGTACTTTGCACCCAGCTCGGTTGCGACCATCCGAGAGACAGTCGACTTGCCAGTGCCGGAAGGGCCATCAATGGCAACCAACAGCATGTCGTCAGTGTTCTGCTCGCTCATGTGGGCTCCTTCAGCTCCTTGGTTCTCTTCGTTCTTTTTCACTAGTGCCATTTACAGCCCCACCGCGTTGTAGAGGGAGGTCAGCTCAGCGCGGTTGAGTGCGCGGAGAGCGCCCGGGGTCTGCTCGCCCAGCTGGACAGTGTGAATCTTAGTGCGCACCAGGCGCTCGACCGGGAAGCCCGCAGTCTTGAGCATCCGGCGGACGATGTGCTTGCGCCCCTCGTGCAGCTCGATGCGGACGATAGAGCGGCCCTGCCAGACGTCGATGATCTGCGCCATGTCCGCCTTAGCGATGCCGTCATCGAGCTCAATGCCCTTTTCCAGCTCACGCATGACCTTGGCATCGACCTCGCCGACAACGGTGGCCATGTAGGTCTTGGTGACCTCGTAGCTCGGGTGCATCAGACGGTTGGCCAGCTCACCATCGTTGGTGAGCAGCAGCAGACCCTCGGTGGGCGCATCCAGGCGACCCACGTGGAAGAGTCGCTGACCAGCGCTGATCTTCTCACCGATGATGTCGCCCACGCACGGGCGGCCCATGTCATCGTGCATGGTGGACTGCACGCCACGCGGCTTGTTCAGGACGAAGTACTGCATGTCCTCATTGACGATGACGCGGGAACCATCAACGCGGATCACAGACGTGTTCGGGTCCACCCGCACGCCCTGCCGCGTCACAATCTTGCCATCGACCTCGACGCGGCCTTCGTCGATAAGCTTTTCCGCCATACGACGCGACGCCACGCCTGCCTGTGCAAGCACCTTCTGCAGACGTACGCCTTCACCTGCTTCGCTGTGCACGCGCTTGCCCGAGCCGCGGCGGTCGGAGTCCACGTGCTGGTGGCGAGCCGGGCGGGCGTTGGATACGTAGATGTCCTTCGCGTGGACGTTGGAGGTCTCCACCTTCGCGCCGCTGTCGCGACGGCTGCGATTGCGCTGGGCGTTAGTGGAGCCGCGGTTGGATTGATTCTTACGGTTCTTGTGTGCCGGTGTGCCTTCTCGGCGAGCGGGTTTAGCCACTTGACCTACATCCTTTTCAAGCGTTGGAGAATGTTCTGTTTGTTAGAACGTCAGCGCCAGGCGACGCTGTTCTCTCCCCCGTGGGCCCAAAATGGCTGGTGGAAGCAGGTTAATAAAGAGAATTACAGAGAAAGCCTCGCGCCTTGTCGTGTAGCCACCTTAGCACGTTTTTCGCAAAACGCCAGCTTAACGACGTCCCGCGCGGCCTCCACCTACAACGTCTTTTACAGCGCTGCGGCCCACTCTCGCACGCCCGGCAGCCACTGCGTAGCTTTCGCCACAAACTCCTGCCGGTCCAGCGCGCCCGCTCCCGCCTGCACCGACCCCAGCAGCGGCACCCCGGTGATGCGCGGCAGTTCCTCCAGGTTCGTCTCAATGATCGGGTCGACCTCCGCCGGCAACGAACCGCCCACCAGCGCCGTGACATTGACTCCACGGCCCCGCGCCACCTCGACGGTGAGCTCCGCCTCGTTCAGGCAACCCAGGTCCAACCGCGTCACGACCACCATCTGACTACCCGGCAACAACCCCGCCAGCTCCGGCAGCGCCCAGTCCTCGCCGAGTCGCACCAGCAAGCCGCCCGCGCCCTCCACGAGGACAACGCGGTTCGGCCCGTCGATAAGCTTGATCTTCTCCGCGATCTCCGTGGCCTCCGGCAGGCGCATGCCCGCGCGCTGAGCCGCCGCCACCGGCGCCATCGGCTCGGGGTAACGCTCGAAGCCATGCAGGTTGTCGATCCCCGTCAGCTCCGCGACAGTGTCCAAATCACCGCCATTTGGGCCCGGAAAACCGGTCTGAATTGGCTTGACGACGTGCACCTCCTTACCCTCCTCGCGAAGTGCCGCCGCCAGGGCTGCCGTGCCGATGGTCTTTCCAATATCGGTACCGGTGCCTGTGACAAGGACGATGCTCATGGTGGTTGATGCTCCTTTTGGTTGCGCTACTTGCGTTCTTCCTCGGCGGCGACGATGGCGGCGATGGCCTCGCAGATACGGTCGATTTCGTCATTGGTGCTGATGTACGGCGGCATGGTGTACACCAATTTGCCGAATGGCCGCAGCCACACCCCGGCATCGACAGCCGCTGCAGTGGCCAGGCCCATGTCCACGGGGCGCTGCATCTCCACGACCCCGATTGCGCCGAGGGCACGCACGTCGGCCACGGCATCGCTGTTGGCTAGGGGCTGGAGCTGTTCGCGGAGCCGGGACTCGATGCGCGGGACATCCTCACGCCACTGCCCTTCTGCAATCAGGTCGAGCTGCGCACACGCCACCGCACAGGCCAACGGGTTGCCCATGAAGGTCGGGCCGTGCATGATGCCTCCACCTGCACCTCCGGAAATGGTACGAGCCACATCGGCGGTGGCGAGGGTGGCTGCGAAGCTCATAAAGCCGCCGGTCAGCGCCTTGCCGACACACATAATATCCGGCACAATCCCGGCCGCCTGCGTCGTGAACAGGTCGCCAGCACGACCGAAGCCGGTGGCAATCTCATCCGCGATGAGCAGGATCCCGTGCTTGTCACACAGCTTCCGGAGCCCCACAAGCAGCTCGTGGTCATGAAACCGCATGCCACCAGCGCCTTGGACCACCGGTTCAATAATGATGCCGGCGACGGAGTCGTCGATAAGCGAATCGAAGTGCGCGAGATAGCGTGCGCGTTCCTCCTCGGTTGCGCCGCGGGCGGGCGGTTTGTCGGCGAAGACCTGAGGAGTCCACTGCCCCGTCCACAGCGAATGCATGCCGCCCTCGGGGTCGCAGACGGTCATGGGCGCGCGAGTGTCGCCGTGATAGCCGCCGCGCCAAGTGGCCAGGCGGGTGCGCTCGGGATGGCCTTTGGCCTGCTGGTACTGCAGCGCCATTTTGATTGCCACCTCGACGGAGACCGAACCCGAGTCCGAGTAAAAAATGGCATCGAAGCCGGGGCCTGCGAGCTTTAGGAGCTTCTCCGCCAGTTCGATGGCCGGACGGTGCGTGAGTCCGCCGAACATGACATGCGACATCGTGGTGACCTGCTTCTTCGCGGCTGCGACCAGCTTCGGGTGCGAGTGGCCGTGACAGGCGGCCCACCAGCTGCTCATGCCATCGATGAGGGTGCGGCCGTCGGCGAGGTGGAGGTTCACGCCCTCGGCGGACTCGACCAGCTTGGGCGCAACCGGCGACGGGATGGGGCCGTATGGGTGCCAGATGTGGTCGGCGTCGAATTGGGCGAGGTCGGCGATGGCTGGCCGGGTGTGTGGTTGGGCGGGTGGTTGGGCGGGCGGCGGGGTGTGCGGCTGGGAGTGCTGCGGGGTGTGCGGCTGGGCGGTTTCCGAGGCTGTCATGATACTCAAGCATAATACCTGTACAGCGCCAGACTTGAACGCCGTTCGGGGTTGGTGGTGGAGCTTCTCGCAAGGATTACAGACAGTCTCAGCGACTTTACGACACCCATGTCACCTCGTGGCAGCTGTGGAGGTGGCATGAGGTGACACCTGTGTCGTGAAGTGGAGTTTTGGGGTGGAGTTTGGGCAAGGCAGCGATAGCGAAAGCGCCGCCTAGTACAGCCGCCCCGCTTGGCTCCACACCTGTCGGCGACGCATGGCCAACTCGGCCGCCTTACCTGTGATTGTGATGGGCTGCCGCGCGAAGGCGTAGTTTCCGCGATAGCAACTGCCACCATTTGCCAGGTGACGTCGGATTTCTGCGGCCGCTTGCCGCAAGGTGGCTACGGCGGTGCCGTCGAAAAGCTGTGACCAGACGATTCGGATGACATTCAGTCCGAGGTTCTTCAGACGCTTTTCGCGCTCCAGCTCCTTTGCGATTGCCACCTGCGTGTCCGCGACTCCACCGTCGGTGTATTTCATACGGCCGTCGAACTCGACGACCAGCCCAAGTTCGGGCAGATAGAAGTCCACGCGTGCGATGAAGCCACGATCATCCCGAAAGGAAACCTGCTGAAGCAACGGAGCCCGAGAGTCATCGACAGAAGCTAGCCCCGCCTGGACGATTGCTTCTTTAGTGAGCGATTCCCCAATGCTTTCCGACGACGCTGTCGCTTGCCGCAACAACCTCCTGGCCTGTGCATTTCCCGGAGCACGCGGATATGCAGCCAACGTGGCCAACAGCTCCTCGGTGTCGGTGTGGTGCTGGAGGGCGGCGTCGGCAAGCACTAGTGCATTGTGCGGGGTGCGAGAACGGCAGACATCGATGACGGACTTTGGGACATCGGTGACGAGGCGGCCATCGACTTCTACGACGTCCTCGGGGTGAATCCGGCCGGAAACGCGGATGAGGCGTTTGTGCGGATGGTACGGGCCATTCGGTGTGCTTCGCGATTGCCCGCGCCTGCGGCCGGAGTTGGCTATCGCGATGGGAGTGTTGTGTGTGAGCAGAGGTAAACCGTGGAGAGCAGCGGCGGCATCGCGGGTGACTACGGTGGCGGTGTCGCGATGGACAAGCGCTTTGATTTCCAGGACGTAGCGTTCGGTGCTGTTTAGGGTGAGCCACCTGTCGACAGGCACGTACGCGCCGTGTGCGAGCCACAGGAGGCTGCCGCTTTTGGCCCGCCGGAGGAGATCTCGGTCGGAGTGCTGGCCGATTCGGGAAATTGCGAATGTGCTGGGGCGGGCACATTCGCGCTGCTGGCCGGTACGGATGATGTCGTCGGCGTCGTAGATCCACTGCGGCATCGGATTGCGCTCCTGAGGTCCAGGCAACTGCTGGCTGGTGGGTGGTGATGTGAGTGTTTGCGAGTGTTTGCGAGTGTTTGCGAGTGCTTGCGAGTGCTACGTTCTCATTTTTGGGCTCACTCGGAGACTCAGGAGGCATCGATTTGGCGTCGACTGTGGATAGTTTGCAGTTTTCGGGAGTTATCCACAGTGTGTGTGGTGGGTGTGGTGTGCGGTGTCGGTGCGGTGGGTGTGGTGTGTGCGGAGGGGATGCAAAGGCTCGCGGTGAGCTGAGGCGAGCAGCAAACCCAGCCCCAAAATGCGACTTCACGACACCCATGTCACCTCGTGGCAGCTGTGGAGGTGGCATGAGGTGACACCCGTGTCGTGAAGTGGATCTATGACCGAGGAGCGAATCAATAGCCGTCAGGCGAATCGATAACCGTGAAGTGGGTCGTTCAATAGAGTGAACCCCACCTAGTCCAACGGCTCGTCGATCAAGTCGACTTCAGGCAGCAGCGGAGCCAAATCAGGCAGCTGGTCCAGCGAATCAATCCCCAAAAGCTCCAGGAACAGCGTCGTCGTAACGTACAAATGCGCACCGGTTGCCGGGTCCTCTCCGGACTCCGCAATCAGACCGCGCGCGACCAGCGTGCGCATCACACCATCAACATTGACACCACGCACACCGGAGACCTGCGCACGCGTGGCCGGCTGTCGGTAAGCCACCACTGCCAGCGTCTCCATAGCTGCACGTGAGAGCTTCGACTGCGAGCCATCCAGCAAGAATCGCTCGACCGCGCTGGCGTGCGCGTGAGCTGTGTAAAACCGCCAGCCCTCATCCGCCTCACGCAGCTCAATGCCGCTGCGGCGAGCACGGTATTCGTACTCAATCTCGCGAAGTACGTCACGGACATCACTTGCGGAAACATCCAGCGCCCGCGCCATATCCTCCGCCACCACCGGCGTATCGACTACCAGCAGAATCGACTCAACGCCTGCTCGCAACGGGTCAATGGGCGGCAACTGCGCCGAAGAAGCAGACGCGGGCTCCACGGCCTGCTCGGATGGTGCGGAACTGGTTTCGCTCATGCGCGTCAGATTACGCAACCTCCCGCGCCGGGCGCTAATTGGCCGGGCGCTAATCAGCTGTTAGCGCCAGCCCAACCAAGCCCACGCCCGACGCCGACCAGCCTAAAGCCCACGCCCAACAGCCAGCCCCAGCCACCTACTCCCAGTTCGCCGCCGCCACGACGGCCGGGTCCACGTCCAGCCCGGTCCAGGCCACGTGGATTTCCTCCAGCGCCTCCTCCTGCTCCACACCGATCGCCTTGGCTCGGTAGAGCTCCAGCAGCGCCAGGAACCGCCCGACAACCTCCATGGACACGCGGCATTCGCTGGTCAGCTGCGTAAACGTCAACCAGGTCCCCTCGCCGGCCAGCCGCAGCGAGTCCAGAATTTTGCCCGCCTGCTCCGGTACGGACACGGGCACACCGTGGATGTGCCCGACGCCGACTTCCTCCGGCGGCTTCGGCCGCATCACGACGGCCGCAAACTCGGCGAACTCCCCAAGCGTCATGCCCAGGCGCACGGGCGGCAGCAGCTCCTCGAACTGCTTGTCCGGCCCCACAGCTCGCGGATAGCGCCGCGGCGCGGTCTTCTGCCACTCCTCGAATTGGTCGGCTACCTTGCCATACGCCTGGTATTGCAGCAGTCGGGCGAACAGCAGGTCGCGCGCTTCTAGCAGTTCGAGGTCTTCTTCGCTGTCGACGTCGCCACGCGGCAGGAGCCGTGCGGTCTTGAGGTCGAGCAGCGTCGCTGCCACGACGAGGAATTCGGTGATTTCGTCGAGGTCGCTGACTGCGTCGAGGCTGCGCGTGTACGAGATGAACTCGTCCGTCACGGCCGCCAGCGCGACTTCGGTGACGTCCATCTTTTTGCTGCTGATGAGCTGCAGCAGCAGGTCGAAAGGCCCGTTGAAGTTCGCGAGCGCGACGCGGAAGCCGGTGATCTCTTCCTGCACGCCCTCGCTTGACGACGGTTCGGGAGTGTAACTATCCGGGGAAGTCACCTATTATTTGCGGCCTTTACGCTCGATGACCTCGCGGGCCAGGTTGCGGTACTGTGCCGCAGCTGGGGTGTTCGGTGCCCAGGTGGTGATGGGCTCGCCTGCGACGGAGGTTTCCGGGAAGCGGACGGTACGGGTGATGACCGTGTCGAAGACCTTGTCACCGAAGACCTCGATGAGGCGTTCCATGACTTCCTTGGCGTGGCGCGTGCGGCGGTCGAACATAGTGACCAGGATGCCGGAGACTTCCAGGTTGAAGTTCAGGCGGTCGCGGACCTTGGCCACCGTGTCGGTGAGCAGTGCCAGACCGCGCAGGGAGAAGTACTCTGCCACCATTGGGATGATGACGCCCTCGGAGATAGTCAGCGCATTGACAGTCAACAGGCCCAGCGACGGCTGGCAGTCAATGATGATGAAGTCGTAGTCATTCATCACTGGGCGCAGCGCGCGTCCGAGGGCCTGCTCGCGGCCGACTTCGTTGACAAGCTGAATCTCCGCAGCCGACAGGTCGATGTTGGCCGGAACGAGGTCCAGGCCGGAGACCTTGGTGTGGTGGATGGCATCGCGGACATCGGTGGTGTCGTCGACGATGAGGTTGTAGACCGTCAGGTCGAGTTCCTCATGGGGAACGCCGAGACCGGCAGATAGTGCGCCTTGTGGGTCCAAGTCAACGAGCAAGACTTTACGGCCAAACTCCGCCAGCGCCGCCCCCAAGTTAATGGTCGAGGTGGTTTTACCCACGCCGCCCTTCTGGTTACACATTGCCAGGATGACTGCGGGGCCGTGACTGTTCAGGGGTGCGGGTTCCGGCAGTTCACGCGCCGGACGACCGGTGAGACCGAGTTCAACTCGATCGGCCTCAAACAACCCTTCTTCAGCCACAGTCAATCCCTCTTCCTTGAAGATTTCTCATCAATTCTACTGCGCGATATATTACCGCCACATATTACCGCGAGTATTCAGCCCGTGGGTGAGCCCCCGCCCAGACTCGTCGCATATTCTCCGCGGTAATCATGGTGTAAATCTGAGTCGTCGTCACCGAGGCGTGCCCCAGCAGCTCTTGGACAACGCGCACATCGGCTCCGCCCTCAATCAGGTGTGTGCCGAAACTATGCCGCAGGGTGTGCGGGGAAATTTTCACCTTCAGCCCGGCGCGCTCACCCAGTTCTGCCAGCGTATTTCCCGCCGACTGCCGAGACAGCCTGCGTCCCAGCGAGTTAATAAACAGCGCCGGCCCGGAGTTCGCCCGCCCCCAGCTTGGCCGCCCGCGTGTCAGCCACGCATCCAGTGCCGCCATGGCCGGGGACCCCACGGGCACGATGCGCTCCTTGCCGCCTTTGCCGCGCAGCAGCACGAGGTTGGTTTCGCGGTCCACGTCATCGATATCCAGGCCGGTGACCTCGGAAACGCGCGCTCCTGTCGAGTACAGAAACTCCACCAGTGCACGGTTGCGCAAATCCGTCACGTCGGCGGTCTCATCGTCGGGGATGGACTCGATAAGCCGGGTGACCTCATCAATGCTGAGTGCCTTCGGATACCGTGAGGGCTGCTTCGGCGGCGACACCCGCTTGGCGACATCCACATCCAACGCGCCCTCACCCACCGCGAACTTGTGGAAGCTCCGCACGGCCGACAGCGACCGCGTCACCGAGGTCGGGGCCAGCGCTGGCCTGCCCGCCGACTTGTCTCCCCGCGCGAGATACGCCAGGAACTCTGACACATCCTGCTCGGTGACCTGTGCCAATTCCGTACGCCCAATCTCCCGCAGGTAGGTGCGGTACTTCTCCAAGTCGCGCTTATAACTGGCGAGCGTATTCGCCGACAGGCCTTTTTCCACCGCGAGGTAGGTGACGAAGGCGTCGACAAGCGGATCGATCGAACTCATCGGATACGTTTCAGGTCCGCGCCGGCGCCGAGCTGCTCTGTTCGACGCTTCGCCAGAGTCGTCGGTCGAATATCGAACGGCTCCGCGACCGAGCGCGGCGTCGCACCCCGCAGCAGCACCTCCGCCGCCAGCAGAATGCCGGACAGCGCGATGCCGTTGAGGATCTCTCCGCGCAGCGCCATCGCCACCGCATCCTCGGCCGGAATCCACGACGCAGTCATGTCCGCTTCCTCATCGTGGGCTTCCGGCTTATCGACGGCCCGGAGCCCCCTGGCCAGATAGATCCGGACCGCTTCCTCTGCGAAGCCGGGCGAGCTGAACATATCTGTAAGCAGAGACCAGGACTCGGCCTCCAGTCCGGCTTCCTCGACCAGCTCGCGTTTGGCGGCCTCCAGCGGGTCCTCGTCCGCGACATCGAGAAGCCCGGCCGGCAACTCCACCAAGCGCTGCCCCGCCGCCTGCCGCCACTGATTCAGCAGGTAAAGGCGGTTATCCTCATCTGCGGCAACGATAGCGACAGCACCGAAATGCTCCACGATTTCGCGGGCGGACACATTCCCGCCTGGCATTCGCACCTGGTCGCGGCGAACCGCGATGATAGGTGCCTCGAGAACAATCTCGGAATCAACAACGTCAAATTGGTGCGCCATGAGATTCACTCTAATAGGTAGGCCGGATTCGACCTCGCGGAGCCGAAGCTAGTTGCGCTTGAGGGCGGCGGCGATGAGGCCGTCGAAAAGCGGATGGGCGTGGGTGGGGCGTGACTTCAGCTCCGGGTGCGCCTGCGTGGCCACGAGGTATGGGTGCACGTCCGTGGGGTACTCGACGAATTCGACAAGCTTGCCGTCCGGCGACGTGCCCGAGATGACCAGGCCGGCTTCTGACAACTGGTCGCGGTAGGCGTTGTTGACCTCGTAGCGGTGGCGGTGTCGCTCAGTGACCTCGGTAGTGCCGTAGAGACCGGCGACGACGGAGCCTTCGGCAAGCTTCGCCGGGTAGGAACCCAAGCGCATGGATCCGCCCAGGTCAGCCTCGCCGGAGACCGCCTGGAGCTGTTCCTCCATCGTGGCGATGACCGGCTCGGCCGCGTTCTCATCGAACTCGGTCGAAGACGCACCTTCGACGCCTGCGGTACGCGCCGCCTCGATGACAACACACTGCATGCCCAGGCAGATTCCCAAAAGTGGCGTACCGGTTTCCTTGGCGTAGCGGATGGTCGCGATCTTGCCTTCGATGCCGCGCCCGCCGAAGCCGCCAGGGATGACAATCGCGTCAACGCCGGCCATATTTTTCTTCAGTCCCTCGGGGGTTTCGCAGTCATCGGAGGCAACCCAGCGGATGTTCGCCTTCACGCGGTGGGCGAAACCGGCGGCCCGCACAGCTTCCGCGACGGACAGGTAGGCGTCCGGCAGGTCGATGTACTTGCCGACGAGCGCCACCGTGACCTCGCCCTTCGGATTGTGGACCCGCTCGAGGAGGTCTCCCCACACGGCCCAATCCATGTCGCGGAACGGCAGGTTGAGGCGGCGGATAATGAAAGTGTCCAGGTGCTCGTCGTAGAGGACCTTCGGGATGTCGTAGATGCTCGGAGCATCCGGGCAGGACACCACGCCCTCGCGGTCGATGTCGCACATCAGCGCAATCTTGTTTTTGAGGGAGTCGGGGACGTCGCGGTCGCATCGCAAAACGACGGCATCGGGAACCAGGCCAATCGAGCGAAGTTCGGCCACCGAGTGCTGGGTAGGCTTGGTCTTCAGTTCCTTGGAGGGGCCGAGGTACGGAACCAGTGACACGTGTAGGTAGAAGACGTTTTCGCGGCCGACGTCGTGACGCACTTGGCGTGCGGCTTCCAGGAAGGGCTGCGATTCAATGTCGCCAACGGTGCCGCCAATTTCGGTGATGACCACGTCGGGCTTTTCGCCGTTCGCGTCGGTATTGCCCATAGCGACAATGCGGGATTTGATTTCATCGGTGATGTGCGGGATGACCTGGACTGTCTGTCCAAGGAATTCGCCGCGACGCTCCTTGGCGATGACCGAGGAATAGACCTTGCCAGTGGTGACGTTGCCGCCGGCGGAGAGATTGCGGTCGAGGAAGCGCTCGTAGTGACCGAGGTCAAGGTCGGTTTCTGCACCGTCTTCGGTGACGAAGACCTCGCCGTGCTGGAAGGGGTTCATGGTGCCCGGATCCACGTTGAGGTAGGGATCGAGCTTCTGCATAGTCACTTTCAGACCACGCGAGGTGAGCAGGCGGCCGAGCGAAGCCGCAGTTAAGCCTTTGCCGAGGGAGGAGGCTACGCCTCCCGTAACGATGATGTATTTCGTAACCACGGGACTTCAGAATATCGCTTGCGCGGGTGCGAGCGCAAGCGACTTTTCATAATGGCGGATGTTTGTTTCATATTTGGGTAACTTTCTCGGGTTTTCCACAAGGCTTGACGACGGCCTTAGATGCAGCCACGGTTGCAGTGCGTGAAGCCAATCAAGACTTCGGCTGCGATTGCGGTGCGTTGCCGGAATCGGGGCTACACCCCGGCCCGAACCATGCCTGCGGTGCATCAATGCAGAAACGCGACGATGCCGTTACCCTCGGGGCCATGACTGATTTAGCGAATAAGACCATTGCAGTTTTGGCCACTGACGGATTCGAGGACTCCGAGCTGACTAGCCCGGCTGAGGCCGTAAAGGATGCTGGTGCGACCGTGCACGTTATCTCTACCGAAGATGGCTCCATTGAGGGCAAGAATGGCACGAAGGTGGACGTCGATAAGCTCACCAGCAGCGTTTCCGCTGATGATTACGATGCTCTGATTCTGCCGGGCGGCACCGTTAATGCTGACCAGATTCGTATCGATAAGGATGCCGTGGCCCTGGTGAAGGGATTCGCCGCAGCCAATAAGCCGATTGGCGTGATTTGCCACGGCGGTTGGATTCTCACCGACGCGGAGGCACTGAAGGGCCGCACGATTACCTCCTACATCAGCGTCAAGACCGATCTGGTGAACGCTGGCGCCAACTGGGTCGATGAGGAAGTTGTGGTTGATGGCAATCTGATTTCCTCCCGTACCCCGGCTGACCTTGAGGCTTTCAACAAGGCACTCGTAGAGAACTTCTAAGCCACTCGGCTTTTAGCATCACCAAAGGACGGCTGTTGCCATGAGTTCATATTGGGATAACCCAAAGTCGCTGTGGGATCAGATTCCACAGCACAATGAGGAAGATGCTTCCGAGCAGCAGCCTTCCACGCCGGAGCAGTCTCCCGCGCCTGAGCAACCTTCCGCGCCGGAGCAGCCCTCCGCGCCGGAGCAGCTTCCGCCGCAGCAAGGGCGTTACCAGGGATTGCTCTCGCACAACAGCATTGTTATCCAGCAGATTCGAAACTTCATGGCGGATGATTTCGACATCCTGGATACCGAGGGCCACTGCATCGGAAAGATCGAAACTACGGGCAGCACGCTGAGCCGAATGTTTATGGGCTCTCGTCGCCTGACAGTGTCCGAACCGGACGGCACTCCGGTATTCGTTATCACCGACCCGACCGATTTCACCCTTGATCGTTACGAGGTCTACTACCCCGACCCGCATGCGACTGATGCCGAAGGCAAACAGCAGGGCGGAGCGGGAGCACCGCGCCTTTTGGCCACTATTCAGCAGAAGTTTGCGTTCTTTAAGCGGCGGCTGGAGATTTCCATCCCCGGTTTTGCCAATTGCGAGGTCGACGGCGACGTCTGGCATTACGACGCCACTTTTATGATCAACGACGTCAGAGTCGCACAGATGTCACGCAAGTGGTCGGGGTTTGCGAATCTCCTATCCGGCAATGAACGCTATGTGCTGCAGCTCAAGGATGATTTGCCACCACAATTGCGCGCGGCGATCATTGGTGCCGCCATTGCCCTGGATTTGATGGCGAAAAAGGCGCAATCCGACTAGCTATTATCGCTGTCGACTCGCGCCTTTTATCAAGAGCTACTGCTCGCGACTATCGCTACCGCGATTCCGCAGCCTCAGCGATGCGTCCATCGATTTGCGTGATGCCATCAGAAACTGCATTGACATGTTCTGGGCGAACATTGGCATTGTCATTGATGCCGCCTTCCACAAAGCCAGTTACCGGCACACACGGAACTTCTATGTTGCGCCCCAGCGCGTTAGCTACCAGCGCAATTGCCCGTGGCGAGAAAGTCAGTCCGATGTGGCCCGACAGGTCCGCAGAGCACCCATCCTGCAGCAGAATATTGTTGGACGTTGGCGCCTGCCACTGGCTTGCAGCCATTGGAGTGACGGCTTCATCAACCTGGGTAGAGATTGCAACATAGTTGACGCCCGGCTGCTCCAAGCCGCCCTCATTCATCTTGGCCATGAACTCGCTATGCTGCAGCAGATCCACCAGGCTCGGGCTGACAATGTACCCCGCAGCCTTATTGCCAGCATTGTCGAACTGGTCGAGCTGCTCCAAACCATAGGAGATACCGAGCAGCGATGTGCCGTGCAGGACGCCCGCCAGGGACACTACCGTGCCTATACCCCGGCCCTGCTCCTGCTTGGCGTAAGCGGCAGCCAAGGTGCCACCAGCAGAGTGCCCAACAATATCGACGGCGGTAGCACCAGTTTCAGCCTTGAGAGTGTCAATCTTTGCAGTCAGCTCAGCCAAAGCGGTGTCCAGCGGGGTCATGTTGCGCATGGTTGGAATAGAGCCAAGCACCGAAAACTCGTCAGGGCCCAGCTTGCCGACGTTAAATGCGTACAGGCACTTCCCCATTGCCTTTAGCTCTGGTGCCATGCGGGCATAGGTCTGGTACGCGTTCGAGTTCATTCCATGAATCATGACCACCGGATTCTCACCGGGAGCAGGAACACACTGCACATTTGTGCCCTCTGGACTGATGTTTTCCGTCATCCCCTGGTTGACCATAACAGTGGGGAAATCATTTGCCTTTGGGCCCCACTCGCCCATTTCGGTCCAGGACAGAACCTGATTATTACCAGTTGCCGAAGCCGGTGTGGCAGCCGCGATAGGAGCCGCTGCCATAGCGACACCAGCTGCAGCTACCAGTGCCGTAGCTGACCGTGCCAGCTTCGAAAATGCTCGATGAGTGCCCATGCTTACTCCTTGCGTAGAGTAGTGAATAGTAAAACGCTTCCAATAAGAACTACGGCATGGGCAAGAGCCAAAAATTACAGGCTATGAATCGCTATCGTACGCTGATAGGCGACCAACCAAAGCCCCTAAATGGGGTTAATAAAATGTGAACTAAATATAACTATAATACTATCCACCTCCAGCTCTGCAGGCTTTTAAAGTGATATCGCTCATAGGCCAAAACAGGCCGCACTTTCGTTGCAATGCCACAGGATTGCTGCCGATGCCCAAATCGCCGGTGAGATTAAACACCTGTTCCACAATCATGTCGGCCCATCATCGATGCGGGGTCCTACACCTCCAGCCCAGAAAGCAGCACAGAATCGACGACACAATCCACTACCAAGACCCCTAACCCGTCAACACCCCCGACCCGGACAACGGAAAGCCCCGGATCCACTGGCTACACCGGCGCCCCCACTGGTGAGCCGACAGCTATAAACAAAACAATTTCGCATTGCGCGAAATCCTCTCAGGGCCTCTACGAACAAGACACCACCTGGTTTACCGACGGTACCTCCGGTTGGACGCAGTATTGCGCCAACAATTTCTACGACGATCCTTCCACGAACACCGCCCCGAAGCCTCAGAACAACGAGCCATCCCCGTGGGTTCAAGGCCAAATCGACTGGGCTGATTGCCTGAACTCTGGCCATTCCGAGGAAGAGTGCCGCGCGATGTTGAATTAAGAAGCCGCTGCCGCCTTCGCCGAAAAGCACTCGCAGCGGCAGCTACGCCAATTCAATTCAAAGCCACCACCGCCCTCCAAAAATCCCCATAGTCCCCTACCGCACGCCCTCCCCAGCCTGCATCGAGATCGGTGACGCATTGCCCCGCGCCGTCGTCACCGAGAAATTCGCCTTACTTGCCAGGTAGCGGTCATCAGAGGCCTCAATCGGCACCCCATCCAGCGTGAATGCACGGCGTCGCACACGCAGCAAAGGCGCGCCGACCTGGACCTTCAGCAGTACAGCTTCCTCTTCATTGGCCTGAACCGCGTCGATCGTGCGCGTCGCAACAGCGCCTAGCTCTCCAACCGCTCCAGGACCAGCGCAGCAACTTCATCAATCTTCTCGGCATAGCCAGTACGCTGGTTCAGCTGAGTTCCCCGCACGCCATCGGTTGCTTGCAGGTCTGCAATTGGTGAATGACTGTCCTGAGCGGTCGCCGGCATTGAGTACATGTGCGGCACATGCCCAATCAGATACTGGTCACACGAATGCCCGAGGCTATCGCCAATTCGTTTTGCTTCATCGCCGAACTTGCCACGGAATCTTTCAAACGCTCCCACAAGCTGCTCTTTACCGTTCGAGCGCCTCTTCACGTATTCCAGCGTTGTGTAGCCAAGGTACTGAAGCCCACGTCCGTCATGTCCGAGCAGCCGAAGCTTACGAGTTTTCTTCGAAATATCTGGCGAGTAGTTCCTCCACTGGGCAAGGTTTCCCTCAGAAATTTCGCTGTATTCAGTGACCCAGTCGTTGAACCACTTGGCGAGGTTTCCAAAGGCGTGGAAGCTGAACAGGTCGGTTGACGTAGGAGTGACGAAGGCGTCGCAGCCCAGAAGTACTGTGCGATTGAAAGGGCCTAACGACGGTCCCACGTCGTAGAAGATGTAGTCGTATCGATCTTCATCCTCCATCGCCACTGCCAACTGCCCGGCCCAGTGGATTCGACGAAAGTCACCGGTCTTCTTGGCTAGCGATGACTGCCATGCGTCACTCATGACATCTTCGATGTTGGAAAGTGCCGGGTGCCCTGGCAGGACATCGACGCCAAACCGGCTCTTCCGGTTTCGGAGTGCGTAGCGGGGTGAAGAAGACCACGGTGGGTTCAGCGGGTCACCACAACATATAGGG